>NZ_JBHUDX010000152.1:0-54281 GCF_042678285.1 Streptomyces caeni | reverse complement strand
CGGGCGCGGGCCTGTCCAAGATCGGTGACATCACCACAGCCCTCAAGGGCATCGGCAACGTCGAGATCCCCAAGCTGCCGGAGAACGCGATCACGCTGCCCGAGGGCGCGCTGAAGCTGCCGGACGGCACCGTGCACCTGCCCGAGGGCTCGGTGATCCCCGAGGGCGCGGTCAAGCTGCCCGACGGCAACTTCCAGCTGCCGCACGACGCGACGGTGCTGCCGGAGGGCACGACGAAGCTCCCGGCACACGAGGGCGCCCCGGCGCAGTACCTGGACCCGCACGGCAACATCCTCGACGACAGGGGCAACGTCGTGCAGCACGCCGGCGACGCCCCCAAGGAGCCCGGCGGCACCGGCCTCGACCCGGCCTCGGGCTCGGACGTGCCGCACACGCCCTCCCCGGTCAGGGAACCGGCCCTGGTGGGCGCGGGCGCCCACACCGCCGAGCAGGCCGGTCAGCACATCCGCCTCGGCGACGGCCTGGGCGACGGCCTCGGCGACGGCCTGGGCAACGACCTCGGCGACGCGGGCCGCACCGGCGACAACGCGGCGGTCCACGCGGGCGGCGAGAGCGTCCCGACGGTCCACGCGGGCGGGGACGGCCTGCCGGGCGGGCACGCGGGGGACCATCTTCCCGGCGGCAACGCCGACCACCTCCCCGGCGGCCACGCGGGCGACAACCTGCCGACCGGCAGCCTCGACACCCACACACCGGGCGGCACCACGGGCCATACGGCTCACGGCACCGGGGCAGGGGACGGCGTGCACGGTGGTCACGCCAACGACCTCGGCACCGGCGGCAGCAGCCACGACCTGCAGGGAAACGGCGGCACCGACGCCCTGCCCGATCACACGCCCGCCATACCCGGCGGCGGCCACCACGAGCCCCCGTCGACGGGCGGGGGTCACCCAGGAGCCGAGGACGCGGCACACCGCGCGGAGTACGAGGCTGCCCGCGAGAAGCCCGCCGACGAGCGGACGCCCGCGGAAAGGGCGGCCGTCACCCGCGAGCACGTCCGGCTGGCCAACGAGGACCCGGCCTGGCGAGCGGAGCACTACGACAAATGGGGACCCGGCAAGCGCAACAATGCCGAGGAACTGGTCGACGGCCAACTCCTGCCGAAGCTCGTCGAGAAGCCGGGTGGCGGCTGGATGGCCGCCGACGACCTGCCGTATGCGAACCCGGAAAAGTATCACATGGAAGACCTCGTACGAGGCCGGGACACGGTGGATCCGCACGGCCTGCACCACCTCGACGAGGTGTCGAGCAAGCGTGTGGCAGGCATGGACCTGACCAATGCGCAAAAGGCGTTCGACCACAATCCGACCCATGAGACCGTGCACGCGCTCGCCGAGGCGCAGAAGCACTTCGACGCGACGGTCGGCGAGGGCGTGTCCAACAACAGCAAGCTCGGTGAGGCCCTCGGCGAGGAGTCCGCACGCCGACACATGCTCCTGCAGCAGGAGTTCCAAGGGGCCCACGAGATCCACGACCTCCCCGAGACGCCCAACGGCTCGAAGAGGTTCGACCAGCTCTGGCGTGACAGGGACGGCCACCTGATCATCGTCGAGGCGAAGGGCCCCAACGCGCGGCTGGACTGGCGCCAGGGCAACGGGGCGCTCGACAGGGGCACCATGGTGAAGCAGGGAACCATCGAGTACGTCCGCACGATAGTGGCCGACATGGAGGAGCGCGCCCTCGTATCGCCGAACGACGCCAAGTACGCCAAGGAGATCAAGGCAGCCATTCAGAACAAGACCCTGCAGTACGTTCTCGTCCAGGCCACCGAGAACACCGGTCAGTACGCTGGTGCCGAGCTGAAGCACTTCAAGATCTTCTAAGGAGAGACGCGTTGGTCTCGATCATCCCCCGCCATCCCTATCCCACAGGGAACGCGGAAGAGGGCCTCGCCGCGCTCCGGGAGAACGCGCAGGAGCTGATCGACGGTCTGGAAGCGGGCTCCACCAATCTGGGCGATGCCTTGAGCACCTCGCTCATCCTGGCCGAGGCCCACTGCCTGACGGACCCGCGGGCATCGATCTTCCCCACGTGGGATGCCTGGGTCACGGCGATGCAGGTCGGCTCCGCCGTGTTCGCCACCGCGGCCACGGCCGAGGAGCACGTGCAGTGCCGCATCGCGCACAAGGACCGCACACTCCGGGCGACCGGCCCGCAGTGGTACGTCACCCCGGCCGCCTGGCTCACCGCCTTCTACCTGGCCGTGGTGTGCCGAGAGAAGGACAGGATCACGGCCCTGTGCCAGGTGCCCATGTCCCTGCTCCGGGAGAACGGTTCGCGCTTCGAGGAGCACCACTACGCCTGGATCGACACCCTCCGGACCTACTGGCTCGGAGGCTCCGACCTCGTTCCGAAACTGGTGGCTGCGGTCGACGGCACCGACCCGGAAGCCGTCGCCGATCCGGAGACGGTGGGCAAACTGCTCTACCCGCCGATGGAGATGTTCCACCGCTTCATCCGCAAGGACCACCAAGGCTTCAACGGAGCGCTCACCAACGCCCTCCAGTGGCACAAGGAGTACTGGAGCGAGGAGAGCCGGGCCTTCCAGATCTCCGGCCTCGTCGCGCTTGCTCCGCTCGCCGTCGCCTGCATCGCCCATGACGCGGGCATCCCCGTCGAGGTGGAGTCCGAGTACTTGCCCGCCACCCTCCTCGGGCGCAACTGGTGCGGTGAGTTCCCCACGTAGGCCGTGCCTGAACTCCTGCCTCCGCTCCCGCGCTGTCACACTCCGGCGGTAGCGTCGGATCATGGGCAAGGAGGAGAGCCGGGAGGGGCGGGCCGGAGCCGGGGAGTGGCGGCCGGCCGTGCTGGAGGGTGTGCTCGAGCGGATCACGTACGCCAACGAGGAGAACGGATACACGGTCGCCCGCGTCGACACCGGCCGCGGCGCCGGTGATCTGCTCACCGTCGTGGGCGCGCTTCTCGGGGCGCAGGTGGGGGAGTCGCTCAGGATGGAGGGGCGCTGGGGCTCCCACCCCCAGTACGGCAAGCAGTTCACCGTGGAGAACTACACCACCGTCCTGCCGGCCACCGTCCAGGGCATCCGCCGCTATCTCGGCTCCGGTCTGGTCAAGGGCATCGGCCCCGTCTTCGCCGACCGCATCACCCAGCACTTCGGCCTCGACACTCTCAAGATCATCGAGGAGGAGCCCAAGCGGCTGGTCGAGGTCCCCGGACTCGGTCCCAAGCGCACCAAGAGGATCGCCGACGCCTGGGAGGAGCAGAAGGCGATCAAGGAGGTCATGCTCTTCCTCCAGACCGTCCAGGTGTCCACGTCCATCGCCGTGCGCATCTACAAGAAATACGGCGACGCCTCCATCTCCGTCGTCAAGAACCAGCCCTACCGCCTCGCGGCCGACGTCTGGGGTATCGGCTTCCTCACCGCCGACAAGATCGCCCAGTCTGTCGGCATCCCGCACGACAGCCCGGAACGGGTGAAGGCCGGGCTCCAGTACGCGCTGTCCCAGTCCGCCGACCAGGGCCACTGCTACCTCCCCGAGGAGCGGCTCATCGCGGACGCGGTCAAGCTCCTGCAGGTCGACACCGGCCTGGTCATCGAGTGCCTGGCCGAGCTGGGGGCGCCCCCGGAGGACGACTCGGACCCCGGTGTCGTACGGGAGACGGTGCCCGGACCCGATGGCGGAGAGCCGGTCAGCGCCGTCTACCTCGTGCCCTTCCACCGCGCCGAACTCTCCCTGTCCGCCCAGCTGCTGCGCCTTCTGCGCACCGACGAGGACCGGATGCCCGCCTTCCGGGACGTGGCCTGGGACAAGGCGCTGGCCTGGCTCAGGGACCGCACGGGGGCCGATCTGGCGCCCGAGCAGGAGGAGGCCGTACGGCTGGCACTCACCCGGAAGGTCGCCGTGCTGACCGGAGGACCCGGCTGCGGCAAGTCCTTCACCGTGCGGTCCATCGTGGAGCTCGCCGGGGCCAAGCGGGCCAAGGTGGTGCTCGCCGCGCCCACCGGACGGGCCGCCAAGCGCCTGTCCGAGCTGACGGGCGCCGAGGCGTCCACCGTCCACCGGCTGCTGGAGCTGAAGCCGGGCGGTGACGCGGCCTACGACAAGGACCGCCCGCTGGACGCCGACCTGGTCGTCGTCGACGAGGCGTCCATGCTGGACCTGCTGCTGGCCAACAAGCTGGTCAAGGCCGTGCCGCCGGGCGCCCACCTCCTCCTCGTCGGTGACGTGGACCAGCTGCCCAGCGTCGGCGCGGGCGAGGTGCTCAGGGACCTGCTCGCGGACGGGAGCCCCGTCCCCGCCGTGCGTCTCACCCGCGTCTTCCGCCAGGCCCAGCAGTCCGGCGTCGTCACGAACGCGCACCGCATCAACTCGGGGCAGCATCCGCTCACCGACGGCATGAAGGACTTCTTCCTGTTCGTCGAGGACGACACGGAGGCGGCCGGCCGACTTACGGTGGATGTGGCGGCACGGAGGATCCCGGCCCGGTTCGGCCTCGACCCGCGCCGGGATGTGCAGGTGCTCGCGCCCATGCACCGGGGACCCGCCGGAGCGGGCACGCTCAACGGCCTGCTCCAACAGGCGATCACCCCCGCCCGGCCCGACGTGCCGGAGAAGCGGTTCGGAGGCCGCGTCTTCCGTGTCGGCGACAAAGTGACCCAGATCCGGAACAATTACGAGAAGGGGGAGAACGGTGTCTTCAACGGCACCGTGGGCGTGGTCACCTCGCTCGACCCGGTCGACCAGCGCCTCACGGTGCTGACGGACGAGGACGAGGAGGTTCCCTACGAATTCGACGAGCTGGACGAGCTGGCGCACGCGTACGCGGTGACCATTCACCGCTCGCAGGGCAGCGAGTATCCGGCGGTGGTCATTCCGGTGACCACCGGGGCGTGGATGATGCTCCAGCGGAACCTGCTCTACACGGCGGTCACCCGCGCCAAGAAGCTGGTCGTCCTCGTGGGTTCACGCAAGGCGATCGGGCAGGCGGTGCGCACGGTGTCGGCAGGCCGGCGCTGCACGGCCCTGGACTTCAGGCTGTCGCCCAGACCCCTCCGGGGCTGAGCCGGTGCCCTCTTTGGGCCCCTCTGGACCAGTCGCCGAAAAAAATGATCGATCAAATGAGTCGCGAAGGTCACACACCACTTCCGCATCCAGGATGAGGCGGGCAGGATGAGCAGGTTGACGGCACTCAGTGCCGCCGATGAGCCCAATGGTCGACCCCGAGTGCACTCTCCTGCGCCAAATGGGGGATGGTAGAGACAGTCAGGGCACCTCGAAGATGAGGCACTACGTCGGTGAGGGAAGACGTGAGCGACAACTCTGTAGTACTGCGGTACGACGGCAACGAGTACACCTACCCGGTGGTCGACAGCACCGTCGGTGACAAGGGCTTCGACATCGGGAAGCTCCGTGCCCAGACCGGTCTGGTCACCCTGGACAGCGGCTACGGGAACACCGCTGCCTACAAATCCGCCATCACCTACCTCGACGGCGAGAAGGGCATTCTCCGGTACCGCGGCTACCCGATCGAGCAGCTGGCCGAGCGCTCCACCTTCCTGGAGGTCGCCTACCTGCTGATCAACGGCGAGCTGCCGACCGTCGACGAGCTCTCCGCCTTCAGGAACGACATCACACAGCACACCCTGCTGCACGAGGACGTCAAGAACTTCTACAGGGGCTTCCCGCGCGACGCACACCCGATGGCGATGCTGTCCTCGGTGGTCTCCGCGCTGTCCACCTTCTACCAGGACAGCCACAACCCCTTCGACGAGAAGCAGCGCAGCCTCTCCACCATCCGCCTTCTTGCCAAGCTCCCGACGATCGCCGCGTACGCCTACAAGAAGTCGATCGGCCACCCCTTCGTCTACCCGAGCAACGACCTGGGGTACGTGCAGAACTTCCTGCGCATGACCTTCTCGGTCCCCGCGCAGGAGTACGACCTGGACCCGGTCGTCGTCTCCGCGCTCGACAAGCTGCTGATCCTGCACGCGGACCATGAGCAGAACTGTTCGACCTCCACGGTCCGCCTGGTGGGCTCGTCGCAGGCCAACATGTTCGCCTCGATCTCGGCCGGTATCAACGCGTTGTGGGGCCCGCTGCACGGTGGCGCCAACCAGTCCGTGCTGGAGATGCTGGAGGGCATCCGCGACTCCGGCGGCGACGTCGACACCTTCATCCGCAAGGTGAAGAACAGGGAGGACGGCGTCCGCCTGATGGGCTTCGGCCACCGGGTCTACAAGAACTTCGACCCGCGCGCCAAGATCATCAAGGCCGCCGCGCACGATGTGCTCTCCGCTCTCGGCAAGGATGACGAGCTGCTCGACATCGCCCTCAGGCTGGAGGAGCACGCGCTGTCCGACAGCTACTTCGTCGAGCGCAAGCTCTACCCGAACGTGGACTTCTACACCGGCCTGATCTACCGCGCGATGGGCTTCCCGACCGAGATGTTCACGGTCCTGTTCGCGCTCGGCCGCCTGCCGGGCTGGATCGCCCAGTGGCACGAGATGATCAAGGAGCCGGGTTCCCGTATCGGCCGCCCGCGCCAGATCTACACGGGCGTGGTGGAGCGCGACTTCATCCCGGTCGAGGAGCGCTGAGCGCCGTACGCCTCGGATACGTACCCGCTGTCGCGTCCGAGGCGTACGCCGTGGTCGTGACGCGGCGTACGCCATGTGCTCCGCACCTGTGGACGCGATGACGGAAGACAAACGGAAGGCGCCCTGCAGTCGGTCCCCCCACGGGCCGGCGTACAGGGCGCCTTCCCATGTCCCGGTGCGGATTCCCCCCACGGGATCCGGCCGGGCGCCTGCGGGACAGCGCCTGAATCGCTGCGAGCAAAACGAGCAGAACTCGGCAGACCGCTGCGGTGCGGTCTGCCGGGACGCGTACGGACGGGAGGGCCGCTCAAAGCTCCCCGGTGTACGTGCCCCGGCAACGCCGTTTCCCGGGAACGTCCCCCAAGACATCCCCAGATGTCAGTCACGCCCCCCAAGACGCTTCTGACATCGCCAACTTAGACTCACGAACCCTTCCGTTGGTTACGTTCACCTCACTGTGATCTGCGTCTCCTGCATATGTCCTGAAAGTGCGCAAGAGACCGGTACAGCGATCGAGGAACCAGCGTAAGGATGATGCGCGAGCCTTGTGAAGAGCTTATGTGAGGCTCGCGTTGGACTCTAGGGGGACTCTTACACCCGCGTCATGAGAATGCCCTCAGACGGAGGCTGTTCGTCACGACGAACACCGACGAGAAGGCCATCGCCGCGCCCGCGATCATCGGGTTGAGGAGTCCCGCGGCGGCCAGCGGCAGCGCGGCCACGTTGTAGCCGAAGGCCCACACCAGGTTCCCCTTGATCGTGGTGAGCGTCCGCCGAGACAGCCGGATCGCGTCCGCGGCCACGCGCAGGTCCCCGCGCACCAGTGTCAGGTCGCTCGCCTCGATCGCCGCGTCCGTCCCGGTGCCCATGGCCAGGCCGAGATCGGCGGTGGCGAGCGCGGCCGCGTCGTTGACACCGTCCCCAACCATGGCGACGGTCCGGCCCTCGGCCTGCAGCCGCTTGACCACGTCCACCTTCTCCTCCGGCAGCACCTCGGCGATCACCTCGCCGGGGCCGATGCCGACGGCCCGCGCCACCGCCTCGGCCACCGCGCGGTTGTCCCCGGTCAGCAGGTACGGCGTCAGTCCCAGCGCGCGCAGTTCCCGTATGGCCTCGGCGCTCGTCTCCTTGATCGCGTCGGCGACGGTCAGGACCCCGAGTGCCACGCCGTCCCGGGCGACCACGACGGCCGTTCGTCCTTCCGCCTCCGCCTCGGCCTTCGCCCGGGCCATCCCCTCCGGCAGCGTGTCCGGGAACCGGCCCACCGTGACCTCGTGCCCCTCCACGCGCCCGCGCACACCGAGGCCGGGCACGTTCTCGAAGTGCTCCGGCACCGGAAGGTCACCCGCCTGCTCCTGCGCGCCTGCCGCGATGGCCTGGGCGATCGGGTGCTCGGAGGCGTGTTCCAGGGCGCCGGCGAGTCGCAGGACCTGCTTCTCGTCGTCGCCCTCGGCGACGTACACGTCCTGGAGGGCCATCCGGCCGGTGGTGACCGTCCCGGTCTTGTCCAGGACGACGGTGTCGACCCGGCGGGTGGACTCCAGGACCTCCGGTCCTTTGATGAGGATGCCGAGCTGGGCACCCCGCCCCGTGCCGACCATCAGCGCGGTCGGAGTGGCCAGGCCCAGCGCGCACGGGCAGGCGATGATCAGCACCGCGACGGCCGCGGTGAAGGCGGCGACCGTGTCACCGGTGACGCCCAGCCATGTCCCGAACGTGCCGAGCGCGATCAGCAGCACCACGGGCACGAAGATCCCGGAGATGCGGTCGGCGAGGCGCTGCACCGCGGCCTTGCCGTTCTGCGCGTCCTCCACGAGCCGTGCCATGCGCGCGAGCTGGGTGTCCGCGCCGACCCGGGTCGCCTCGACCACCAGCCGGCCCCCGGCGTTCACGGTGGCTCCGGTCACGGTGTCCCCCACGGTCACGTCGACCGGTACCGACTCGCCGGTCAGCATGGAGGCGTCGACCGCCGAGGCGCCCTCGACGACCGTCCCGTCGGTGGCGATCTTCTCGCCGGGCCGTACGACGAACCGGTCGCCCACGGCCAGCTGCGCCACCGGAACGCGTACCTCCCGGCCCTCCCGCAGGACCGCGACATCCTTCGCGCCCAGGTGGAGCAGCGCCTTCAGGGCCGCGCCCGCGCGTCGCTTGGAGCGGGCCTCCAGATAGCGGCCCAGCAGGATGAACGCGACGACGCCGGCGGCCACCTCCAGGTAGATGGCGGATGACCCGTCCGTGCGGGAGACGGTGAGCTCGAAGCCGTGGCGCATGCCGGGCATCCCCGCGTGCCCGAAGAACAGCGCCCACAGTGACCAGCCGAAGGCGGCCAGCGTCCCGACCGAGACGAGTGTGTCCATGGTGGCGGCGCCGTGCCGGGCGTTCGTGAACGCGGCCTGGTGGAAGGGCAGCCCGCCCCAGACGACGACGGGCGCGGCGAGCGTCAGCGACAGCCACTGCCAGTTGTCGAACTGCCAGGCCGGGACCATCGCGAGCAGGACGACGGGCAGGGCGAGCAGGGCGGAGACCGTCAGCCTGTGGCGGAGGGAGTCCGACTCGGGGTCACGTCCGGATGCCGCCGCCTCGTCGGCCGGTGCGGGTTCCGGCTGCGGTGGCGGCGGCTCCTCGGCCGTGTAGCCGGTCTTCTCCACCGTGGCGATCAGGTCGGCCACCACGATCCCGGGGGCGTAGGAGATCTTCGCCTTCTCCGTCGCGAAGTTCACCGTGGCGGTGACCCCGTCCATGCGGTTGAGCTTCTTCTCGACCCGGGCCGCACAGGAGGCGCAGGTCATGCCGCCGATCGCGAGTTCGACCTCGGAGGGCACGGTCTCCTGCGCGGGTGGTGCCGCCGGGGCTGGTACTGGTGCTGCGGTGCTGGTCATGTCCGGACTCCAGACAGTGGGCCGGACCGTACGGAGCCAGTATCAGCTGGTCGGTACGGCCCGGTGCGGAGAGCAGATGCTGGGCGGTTCAGGCCTTGCCGACGAGCTCGAAGCCCGCCTCGTCGACCGCGGCGCGCACGGCCTCCTCGGCGAGCGGCGCAGTGGAGACCACCGTGACCTCGCCGGTGGACGCGACGGCCGTGACGGCCGTGACACCGGCGATCGCGGAGATCTCGCCGGAGACCGAGCCTTCGCAGTGTCCGCAGCTCATCCCGCTCACCTTGTAGACGGTCGTCACGGAACCCGGGGTGTCGGTCTGCGCGGTCATGTTCTTACTCCTCAGGGAGGCGTGTGAGGCTTACGTGAACCAGACTATACCCCTAGGGGGTATGGATCCAAGGGGGGTCGGGGTCGGCCGGAACTGCTCGGGCCCGGTTCGGCCCAGTCTGGCCGATTCTGTCCGAAGCGGTGTGAGGCGGTCCGCTCTGGCCGAGTCGACCGGGCCCGGGGTGGATCGGGGGGCGGACCTGATGGGTCCGGCGTGGGCCGCGGTGGGCCGCGGTGGGCCGGGGTCAGCCGGCGGAGGTGTCCCCGTCCAGGAGCGGCTTGAGGTAGCGGTACATCGCGGTCTTCAGCTCGGTGATGTACACCTGCCGCTCCGCGCCCTCGTGGGTCATGATCAGGTCGAGGCCGGCCTTGAAGAGGGCGAGCAGCATGTTCGCCGTGCGGGTCCGCTCGTCCGGCGGGCCGTCCGGCAGATAGCCCGCGATCATCTCCTCGATGCGGGTGAGGGAGGCGTCGTGCACGGCGTTGCACTCCTGGGCGATGGGTCCGGGGCTGTCGGGGCCGTGCAGCAGGACGCCGAAGGCGGGATTCTCGACGTTGAACGCGATCAGCGGGTCGAGCGCCGCGTCCAGCATCTCCTTCAGCGGGAGTCCGATGTTCTCACCCGCCAGCGCCCTGCCCTGCGACTCCTGCCACTGCCGCAGCAGGTGGTCGCCGAGGCTGATCGCGATCGCTTCCTTGTTGGGGAAGAACTGGTAGAGCGTGCCGGGGGAGACGCCGGCCTCGCGGGCGATCGCGTTGGTGCTCGCGGCGGTGTAGCCGGTGCGGCAGAAGACCGCGGCCGCGGCGTCCAGAAGCTGGGCGATGCGGCGCTCGCCGCGGGCCTGGCGGCGGCGCGGTCTGCCTTCCGGATGCTGTCGCCCGGCCGCCTCCGCGGCCGGCTCTGTGCCCGCCTTCGTGGTCGGCGTCGTGGCCGCCTTCGTGGTCGGCGTCATGGTCGGTTCCGCGGCCGGCCTGGTCGCCGGCTCCTCGACCGGCCCGGTCGCCGGCTCCTCGGCTCGCTGACTCTTCGGCACGCGTTGTCCCCAGCTCTCGGAACGCAATTGACAAACGCGAGCGACCGCTCGCATTCTTGTGGAACGCGAGCGATGACTCGTGTTTGCCAGTCTATGGGCAATGGACGACCCATGCTGCCTGCACGGATGTACGGGATGCGGGGTCTTGCTGAAGGGGACACCGCCTCATGTCCGAAGTCAACAGCGGGGACGGCCGGGAAGACAGCGACGGAGGGGGAAGGCCGGGGCCGGTTGGCTGGACCCGGTTCGTGACCGCGCGGCCCCGGCTGTCGCTGCTCGTGGCGCTGCTGCTCACCGCGTTCGCGGTGGTCGCGGGCAGCGGGGTCGCCGACCGGCTGGGCAGCGGCGGCTGGCAGGACCCGGCCGCCCAGTCCACGTACGCGACCCGGGCGCTGGAGCGGGAGTTCCCCGACTCGCAGCCCAATCTGCTGCTTCTCGTCGACTCCGGGCACAGGGGCGTGGACGATCCGGCGGTCGCCGCGGAGGCGAGGCACCTGGCCGAGCGGCTCGCCTCCGAGCCGGGCGTCACAGGGGTCGGATCCTACTGGCGGTCGGGCGCGCCCGCGCTGCGCGCCGAGGACGGCGGCGAGGCGCTGATCGCGGCGCGCATCACGGGTGAGGAGAAGACCGCGAGCGACACCCTGGACCGCATCGCGCCCCACTACCGGGGCGTGCACGGCCCGGTGCGGGTCACGGTCGGCGGTCCCGTCGCCGTGCGCTCGGAGATGCAGCAGACCATCCGCGAGGACCTGACCCGGGCCGAGCTGATCGCCCTGCCGATCACCCTGGTGCTCCTGGTGATGGTCTTCGGCAGCGCGGTCGCGGCGCTGCTGCCGCTCGGCGTCGGCATCGTCGCCATCCTGGGCACCAACGCCGTGCTGCGCGCGCTCACGGAGCTGACCGATGTCTCCGTCTTCGCGCTGAACCTCACCACGGCCCTCGGCCTCGGCCTCGCCATCGACTACGCGCTGTTCATCGTGCGCAGGTTCCGCGAGGAACTGCCCATGGCCCCCGACCCGCTGGGCGCTGCCGCGGTCACCCTGCGCACGGCGGGGCGCACGGTCCTCTTCTCCGCTCTGACGGTCGCCGTCTCCCTGGCCGCGATGCTGGTCTTCCCGCAGTACTTCCTGCGCTCGTTCGCCTACGCGGGCATCGCGGTGGTGCTGCTGGCCGCCGCGGCGGCACTGGTACTGCTCCCGGCGGCCCTGGTGCTGCTGGGCCACCGGGTGAACGCGCTCGACCTCGGGCGGCTGCTGCAGCGCGGCAGGCCCCGGGAGTCCGGTGGGGGAGCCGGCTGGGGCCGGATGGCGGCCCTGGTCATGCGGCGGGCGCCGGTCTTCGCCGTGGCCACCACCGTCGGCCTGGTGATCCTCGGACTGCCCTTCCTGGGCGTGAAGTTCGGCACGGCGGACGACCGCCAGCTGCCCTCGGACGCCGAGTCGCACGTGGTGCAGCAGCACATACGGGACGGGTTCCCGGGCAGCCCCGGCGGCGGCCTGGAGGTGCTCGCCGAGGGGCGCGCGACCCGTGAGCAGTACGCCGCCTACCGGGACCGGATCGCCGCGCTGCCGGAGGTGCGGCGCGTGGACGGGCCGCTGGTGAAGGGCACGAAGGCGTACTTCACGGTCCAGCCCGAGGGTGAGGCCGTGGACGCGGGCGCCCAGCGGTTGGTCGGTGAACTGCGCGCGACGGCCGCCCCCTTCGACACCTCCGTGACGGGCACGGCGGCGGTCCTGGTCGACTCCAAACACGCGATAGCCGACCGGCTGCCCTGGGCGGCGGCCTTCATCGCCGTGGTCACCCTGCTCCTGGTCTTCCTGCTGACCGGCAGCGTGCTGATACCCGTCCAGGCGGTGCTGCTCAACGCGCTCAGCCTGACGGCCATGTTCGGCGCGGTGGTGTGGGTCTTCCAGGACGGTCACCTTTCGGGCCTGCTCGGCTTCACCAGCCCGGGCTCCATCGAGACGACCCTGCCGGTCCTGATGTTCTGCGTGGCCTTCGGCCTCTCCATGGACTACGGCGTGTTCCTGCTCTCCCGCATCAAGGAGGAGTACGACCGCACGGGCGACCATCGAGAGTCGGTGCGCTTCGGGCTGCAGCGCACCGGGGGGCTGATCACCGCGGCGGCGGTCATCCTGGCGGTGGTGATGGTCGCGATCGGCACCTCCCGGGTGACCAACACCAAGATGCTCGGCCTGGGCATCGCACTGGCGGTCCTGATGGACGCGATGGTCGTGCGCAGCCTGCTGGTCCCGGCGGTGATGCGGCTGACCGGCCGCGCCACCTGGTGGGCCCCGGCGCCGCTACGCGGCTTCCACCGGCGGTTCGGGCTGCGGGAGGAGGAGCCGGTGGCCGCCGTCGAGGTGAGGGAGACGGACCGGGACCGGGACAAGGCAGGGGTGCGCGGCTAGCGTTCCGCCGGAGAGATGATCCCCGGCGGCGCCGGGGATCGTGGGCCCGGGCGAAGGGTGCGGTCGTATGCGTGCGGTGGTGTTCGAGCGGTTCGGCGAGTGGCCCGAGGTCCGCGAGGTGGCGGACCCCCGGCCTGCCGAGGACGGCGTCGTGGTGCGCGTCGAGGCGACGGGACTGTGCCGCAGCGACTGGCACGGCTGGATGGGGCACGACCCGGACGTCGCGCTTCCCCATGTGCCCGGGCACGAACTCGCCGGGGTCGTCGAGGAGGTGGGTGCCCTGGTGACCGGCTGGCGGGCCGGTGACCGGGTCACGGTTCCCTTCGTCTGCGCCTGCGGCACCTGCCCCTCGTGCGCGGCGGGAGACCAGCAGGTGTGTGAGCGGCAGACCCAGCCGGGGTTCACGCACTGGGGGTCCTTCGCCCAGTACGTGGCACTGGAGCGGGCGGACATCAATCTGGTGGCGGTGCCGGACGAGATGTCGTTCCGGACGGCCGCGTCCCTGGGGTGCCGGTTCGCCACGGCGTTCCGCGCGGTCGTCCAGCAGGGCCGGGCGACGGCGGGGGAGTGGGTCGCCGTGCACGGGTGCGGGGGCGTCGGTCTGTCCGCGGTGATGATCGCGGCGGCCTCGGGGGCGAGGGTCGTGGCCGTCGACGTATCACCCCAAGCCCTCGACCTGGCGAGGAAGTTCGGGGCGACGGAGTGCGTGGACGCCAGGCACACCGAGGACACGGCGGCGGCGGTCCGCGCCCTGACGGGCGGCGGCGCCCATGTCTCCCTCGACGCACTCGGTTCCCCGCAGACCTGTGCGGCGTCCGTCAACGGCCTGCGCCGCCGAGGCCGCCACATCCAGGTCGGCCTGCTGCCGTCGCCCACCGGCACGACCCCGGTGCCCATGGCCCCGGTGATCGCCCTGGAACTGGAGATCATCGGCAGCCACGGGATGGCGGCGCACACCTATCCGCCCCTGCTGGACATGGTCCGCTCGGGCGCCCTGCGCCCCGAGCTCCTGGTCACGTCGGCGATCCCGCTGGACGCGGCCCCCGAGGCGCTTGCGGCGATGGGGAAGGCGCCGGGCCGGGGAGTGACGGTCGTCGAACCGTGGAGCTGACCCCGCCGGTCGCGGGACTACCCCGGTGGACGGCCCATTCGTGCTCGAACACGGCCATCAGCGTCTCGGAGCGCAGCCGCTGCGGGGTGAGATCGGTGGACGGCTCGAAGGTGAACCGGATGACCTCGGGATCCGCGAGGATCTCCGCGATCGGCACGGCGTCCTTCTCGGTGAAGGGCCGAAGCAGCGCCTTCTCGCCGGTGGGCACGGGCTTGACGGAGAAGTCGGCGGCGGGAGTTCGAGGCGTCGCGGAGTCCATCCGGGGATTTGTCGGTGCCTGCGGGCCCCCGGGCGACGCCATGACGCGAAGTGGCCCGCCCCGGCAGGGCGGGCCACTCGGCGGGCAGGGGACGTGGTCAGGTGTCCCGGCGGCCGCGGCCGCGGTTGCCCGGGCGGGAGGCGACCCAGGAGCGGACCGTGTCTGCGTACCAGTAGGGTCTGCCGCCCTCCACGTGGTCCGGTGGAGGCAGGAGCCCGTGCTTGCGGTACGACCTCACGGTGTCCGGCTGCACCCGGATGTGCGCGGCGATCTCCTTGTAAGACCAGAGGCGACGGTCGGTCATCAGTAGCACCTCCCCGCGCGCGCCGCGGTGGCGGCCGGGGAAGGCCGTCGTGGGGACCGGGCGCTGCGCTGGCGATCACAAAGCCTGTGCTCCGTCAACGACGGGGAGTGTGCGGTGGACAGGGCCTGTGAACCGGGTGTGACAGAAGGCCCGTGGACGCGGGACATGTGTGACAGAACCCGGTTCTTTGTGACACGGACGTCGAATTCGGCAGCCGCGGCGCCCGCTCCCCCCGCTCGTGGACAGGAACGGCCCAGGGGCGGCGCCCGCGCGGTGGGCGCCGCCCCTGGGCCTCGGCTGGGGGAGACGTATGGGAACGGCGGCGCGGGTGCCGGGCGCGCCGCGCCCGGCACCCGTCGCACTACCGGCGGGCCGTCGCCCGGCTCCGCCGGTACAGGACGAGCCCGCCGGCCAGCATCGCGACGCTGACCGCCGAAGCCGCGATCACGCCCTCACTGCCGGTCTCGGCCAGCGTGGGCGCCATGCGCGAGGGAGCGGTGCCCGGGAGCGTGGCGGCCTGCGGCGCCTTCGGCTGGTGGCCCGGCCTCGTGCGTGGCGGGGTGCTGCTGTTGCCCGACGGGCGGTTCTGCTGCCCGTCGCCGGGCATGCCGGGGCTCGACACGCCGGGTCCGTGGTCATTGCCGCTGCCGGGGCCGTGGCTGTTGCCGGTCTCGGGGCGGTCGTGACTGTCACTCGGACCGGTGGTGCGGGGAGTCTGGGCCGGAACGGTCGTGGATCCCGTGCGGGGACCGTTGGCACAGGCGTTGCCGAAGGCCGGGTTCAGCGCGGCCACCACGTCGACGGTGTTGCCGCAGAGGTTGACCGGCGTGTCCACCGGCACCTGGACGGTGTTGCCGGACGCGACGCCGGGCGATCCGCTCGCGGTGCCGGCGGCACCGGAGTCCGCGTGCACCGGGTTGCCGCACAGGGACAGAATGCCTGTCGCGGCGGCAGCCGCGACCATTCCCCTGCTCAGGGTCTGTCGCAATCTCGTTGTCTTCCTAGAAGTGGGATGAGCCGGAAGGGCCGGCCCCGGAGCCGAAGAGAGCAGTCCAAGGCCGGCCGTGACACAGCCGGGGCTGGTGCGACGGCATCAGCCTTTGACGGCTATGTCGTCAGTAGTTCGCGCACCCGTTGCCGTACGCCGGGTTCAGCAGCCCGACAAGGCTGGCGGTGTTGCCGCACGCGTTGACGGGAATGGCCAGGGGAACCTGGATGACGTTGCCGGAGAGGACGCCCGGGGAACCGGTCGCGGCAGCGTCGGCACCTGCGTCGGCCATGGCCGGGGCGGCCATTCCGAGGGTCATGATGGCACCGGCGACGATGGCAGCGCTCTTCTTGTGCTTCACGTAGTTTCCCTTCGTTGCGGTCGTGCCCCTGTGACGGCCGAAACCGAGCGAGCACAGCTTGAACGCTCGCCGCACGACCTGCAGTCTGTGAAACGAGGAATAGACGGCCGAAGCAACTCCCCTACGAGAGGCGCCGCGCAATTCACTCGAACGCCACGATTGAATTCAGGCGGATGCTGCATACGGGGAAGCGTTCGCACATCGTCGCCGCACGGCGGGCCGGGGACCGCAGAGGACCTCAGCCGTTGCTGGTGCCGTTGGCGGACAGCACCGGAATGCCGTTCGCGATGTTCGAGAGCGGCTCATCCCCCTTGGCCTGGGTGGAGTTCTCGGCACACTGGTGGTTCTGCGCGGCCGACAGGACGGGAACGTCGGCGGCGGAGACCGGCACGACGCCGACGAGCGAACCGGCGTTGGCCTTCGCCGGGAGGCCGACGCAGAGCTTGTTCAGGGAACCCTCGGCGAGGGACGACTGCGGGCTCATGGCGCCGATGGTGGCCGAGTTCCCGTAGGTCTGCGAGGCATCGTTCCCGCTGGTCGACGTGGCGCTGTCGTCGTCTCCGAGGGCAAGCGCCTGGGGGGCGGCCGCCGCTGAGGCGCCGACGACGGAAGCCGCGACCGCCGCCATGGCCATTGCCTTCTTGAACATTTCGCGTTCCTTTCCTGTGCAGAGGCACGTGTTCCTGCTCTGGCGCTCAACCCGTCCTATTGGGATTGGTTTCGAGGATTCACCCGTCCGGGGCGTTCGATGGGGAGTGAATGCGGATACCGCAGCGGGAGCAGAAGGGCAATCCAACCCTTCCCCGGTGTAGGCCATCGGAGTGAATGAGAGCAACCAAGCCTGTGTGCGGCAGTTGTCCAGAGCGCTCCGGTGGACGGGGTTTCTCCAGAAGGGACTAGCAAGTGATGAAGAAGGTTATGGCTGCCGCGGTGGTCGCCGCTTCCGTTCTCGGCGCCTCCGCCGCCGCGGCGGCGCCGGCCCTGGCGCTCGGCGACGACGGTGACGCGACGTCCACCAGCGGCAACAACGCGGCGCAGCAGTACGGCAACTCCAGCACCTCCGGTGACATGAGCCCGCAGCTCGCGCTCGTCCAGGGCTCGCTGAACAAGCCGTGTGTGGGCCTGCCCGGCAAGGTCAACGCCGGTTCGCTGGTCGGCGTCGTGCCGGTCGGGGTCCAGGACATCCCGGTCCTGTCGGCCCCGCAGAACCAGCAGTGCAGCGAGAACTCCACCCAGGCCAAGGGCGACGAGCCGCTCTCGCACCTCCTGGAGGACATTCCGGTTCTGTCGGCCAACGGCACCGGCAACGGCTGAGTCCGGCACCCGAGGAGCGGCCCGCCGAAGTGTTCGGCGGGCCGCTCCTCATGTGTGCTCAGTCGCCGTACAGCGCCTCGATCTCCCGCGCGTACGCGGTCATCACCGCGTGACGCTTGATCTTCAGGGACGGGGTGAGCAGGCCGTTCTCCTCGCTGAACTCGCCCTCGACCAGCGCGAACCTCCGGATGGACTCGGCCCGGGAGACCGCCTGGTTCGCGTAGTCCACGGCTTTCTGCACATCCGCGCGCATCCGGGGATCGCGGACCAGCTCGGACATCGGGGTGCCGGGGGGCAGCTTGCGCACGGCGAGCCAGTGTGCGACCGCCTCGGGGTCGAGGGTGATCAGGGCCGCGACATACGTACGGTTGTCCCCGACGACGATGCACTGGCCGACGGGCGGGCGGCTGCGCAGCCGGTCCTCCAGGACGGCGGGCGAGACGTTCTTGCCGCCCTTGGTGATGAGGATGTCCTTCTTGCGGCCGGTGATGGTGAGGTAGCCGTCCTGGTCGAGGGAGCCGAGATCGCCCGTGGCGAACCAGTCGCCGCTGAGCACGGCGTCCGTGGCGGCCGGATTGTTCCAGTAGGCGCCGAAGACCACGCCCCCCTTGATCAGGACCTCGCCGTCGTCGGCGATGCGGACGGCCGTGCCCGGGACCGGGAGTCCGACCGTGCCGGGGCGCGGCCGCAGGGGCGGGACGATGGTGGCGGCGGCGGTCGTCTCGGTGAGGCCGTAGCCTTCGTAAACGACGATGCCGGCCGCGAAGAAGAACAGGTTGAGGTTGCGGTCGAGTGGGGAGCCGCCGCTGATGGCATAGCGCATGCGGCCGCCGAGCTCCCTGCGGATGCGCCGGTAGACCAGCAGGTCGTACAGGGCCCACGCCGCGTACAGGCCGGGCCCGGGGCCCTTGCCGGTGCCCAGGAACCGGTTCAGGGACGCCTCGCCGAAGCGGACCCCGATGCGGTCGGCGCGGTCGAAGGAGGCGCCGCGTCCGATCTTCTCTGCGGTGGCGCGCCCCGTGTCGTGGATCTTCTCGAAGAGGTAGGGGACGCCGACCAGGAAGGTGGGGCGGAACCGCCGCAGCGCGGGCCGGAGTTCGTCGGGTTTGATGCTCGGGAAGTGACCCAGCTCGATACGGGCCATCAGGCAGGCGATCTGCAGGGTGCGGCCCAGGATGTGGGCGAGCGGGAGGAACAGCAGGGTCGAGGCGACCTGGCCCGTGACCTCCTTGAAGACCGGGTGGAGCAGTTCGACGGTGTTGGCGGCCTCCGCGTGCAGGTTGGCGTGGGTGAGGACGCAGCCCTTGGGCTGTCCGGTGGTGCCGGAGGTGTAGCAGATCGTCGCGACCGTGTCGGGGGTGAGCGCGGTGCGGCGCTTGGTGACCTCTTCGTCGGGAACGTCCCGGCCGAGGCCGGCGAGGAGACCGAGGGCGTCCTCGTCCAGGCGCCAGACGGTCGTGGGCTCCGGGTGGCCGGACGTCGCCGTCGCCACCGTGTGCGCGTTCTCGGCGCTCTCCACGACGAGGAAGCGGGCCCCCGAGTCCCGGACGATCCAGTCGACCTGTTCGGCGGACGAGGTGGCGTAGACGGGAACGGTCTGGCCGCCGGCCGCCCAGATCGCGAAGTCGAGGACGGTCCACTCGTACCGGGTGCGGGACATGACCGCGACCCGGCCGCCCGGTTCCAGGCCCGCCGCGATCAGGCCCTTGGCCGTGGCGGTGACGTCGGCGGCGAAGGCGGCCGCGGTCACCGGCCGCCAGCCGGTGCCCTCCTGGCGGCGCAGCACCACGGCGTCGGGCGCCTCGGCGGCGTTGGTGAAGGGGAGGCCGGCGGTGCTGCCCGTGGCGGCGCGCGGCGCGATCGGGGCGGTGCGGACCTCGCGGACCGTGCCGTTCTCGTCCCTGATCAGCTCGGCCTCGGTGCGGGCGGCCAGATCGCCGCGCCGCTGTGCCCGTTTCAGATCCCTGCGTACGCCCATGACGGCTCCGGTCGCGGCTCGGGTGCGGACATGCGTACTTACTCGAAGGTCAACTTACTCACGAGTTAAGGAAATTCAATGGCACGGACGGAGATTGTTCGGTGGAGGCCGGCCGGGGAGGCCCCTGGGGGGTGTTTCGGAAGTCCCGCACAGCACCCACGGCGCCCGGCACGCTCCCCCAAGCTCTTCGAGCGGGGGGCACCCGCACTCGCCGCACCGGCCGAAACCCCGAGTACGTCCAGTACGAGGGCTTTCGTCCGGCACGCCGAGAGCACGCGCCGGACACCGCGGGCACCGCACAGGACTTTCGAAACACCCTAGGAGACGACGTCCTTGCGCGCGAAACCGCGGAAGGCCAGCGCGAACAGCACGAGCGCGTACGTCGTGGAGACCACCGTGCCCTGGATCATGCCGGACCACTCGGGGCGGGGCTGGACCGCGTCGGCCCAGGCGAACTGCCAGTGCGCGGGCAGGGCGTCGCGCCAGTGGCCGAGGGCGGTGACCGCGTCCAGCACGTTCCCCAGGATCGTGAGGCCGACCGCGCCGCCCACCGCGCCCAGTGGCGCGTCCGTCCGCGTCGACAGCCAGAACGCGAGTCCGGCGGTGACCAGTTGGGACACGAAGACGTACGCCACCACCACGATCAGCCGCTGGGCCGCCGTGCCCGGTGCGAGGGCGCCGCCGGTGGGGATCTCCAGCGGTCCCCAGCCGTAGGCCGCCGTGCCCACCGCGAGCGCGACGACGGGCAGCAGCACCATGGCCGCGAGACTGAGGCCCAGCCCGACCACGAGTTTCGACCACAGCAGCCGGGCGCGCGGGACGGGCGCCGCGAGCAGATACCGCAGCGAGGACCAGCTCGCCTCCGACGCGACGGTGTCCCCGCAGAACAGGGCGACCGGGATGACCAGCAGGAAGCCGGCGGAGACGAAGAGATTGACCGCGGCGAAGTTGGCGCCCGACGCGGTCGCCGTGTCCATGAGCGTGACCTGGCCGTTGCGGGCGCCGGGATCGCCGCCGATCGCGAAGGCGATGGCCAGCACGAACGGCAGCACCGCCAGGACCGCGCCCATGACGAGCGTGCGGCGCCGCTTCATCTGCCGGACGAGCTCGACGCGCAGCGGCAGTGTCCGTCGCGCCCGGTAGCCGTCGGCCGTCTCGGCCCGCTGGGCGAGGGTGCTCACGGGGAGCCTCCGATCAGGGTGAGGAAGGCGTCTTCGAGACGGCGGTGGGGGCCCAGAGACGCCACCGGGACGTCCAGCCGGACGAGTTCGGCCAGCAGCCGCGCGGCAGCGGCGGAGCCGGAGCCGGCCCGCTCCGCGGCGGCGCCGGTGGCCGGGCCGGCGCCGGCGGTCCCCGGCGCCAGACGCACCAGCAGCCCGCCCTCCGTCCGCAGCGCCGACGACACGCCGGGGAGCGCGGCCACCTTCTCCACCAGGGGGTCGGGTATGCCGGCCGCCAGGCCGACGAGCAGTGTGTCGCCGGAGCCGATGATCTCGTGCACCGGACCCGCCTGGACCAGCCGGCCGCGGTCCATGACCACCAGGTGGGTGCAGGACTGCTCGACCTCCGCCAGCAGATGGCTGGAGACGATGACCGTGCGTCCGGCCGCCGCGTACCGGATCACGACCTCGCGCATCTCGCGGATCTGCGGCGGGTCCAGGCCGTTGGTCGGCTCGTCGAGGATCAGCAGGTCCGGCAGGCCGAGCATCGCCTGGGCGATGGCCAGACGCTGGCGCATCCCCTGGGAGTAGGTGCGCACCGCCCGGGCCAGCGCGTCGCCCAGCCCCGCGATCTCCAGGGCCTCGTCCAGGTGCGCGTCCCCGGGCGGGCGGCCCGTGGCCCGCCAGTACAGCTCCAGGTTCTCCCGGCCGGACAGGTGCGGCAGGAAGCCCGCGCCCTCCACGAAGGCCCCGACCCGCGACAGCACCGGGGCGCCCGGCCGGATCGCGTGCCCGAAGACCCGGATCTCGCCGCCGTCCGGCCGGATGAGACCCATCAGCATCCGCAGGGTGGTCGTCTTGCCTGCGCCGTTCGGTCCCAGCAGGCCCAGGACCTGGCCCTTCTCCACACGGAAGGAGAGGTCCCGCACCGCATACCGGTCCGCCGACTTCGCGTACCGCTTGCTCAGGTCCGTGATGTGCAGCGGGACGTCGGCCAGCGCCGGGTCGGGGGCCGGCGCCGTGGTGCGGCGGCGGCCCGCCAGCAGCAGCGCCAGGGCCACCGCCGCGCCGGCCGCCGGCAGCCACCAGACCCAGGAGGGGAGCGGGGCCGCCGCGGTCGTCACGCCCGGTGCCGTGGGCACGGCCAGGCCGCCCTTCAGGGAGACCGTGTACGTGGCCGGCGCAGCCGGGGACGCGTAGCCGAGGTCGGTCGAGGCGAGGACCAACCGTAGCCGGTGGCCCTTCTGCACCTCGTGGTCCACCGCGGGCAGCGTCAGCGTGACGTCCCTGCCCCGCCGGGCTTTCTCCACCCGCACGGGGGCGACCAGCTGGGCGGGCAGCACCTGCGGGGTGCCGCCGGGGCCGACGTCGTACACCTTCCCGAAGAGCACCGCGTCATCGCTCGTCGAGACCACATGGACGGTCACCGTCGGCGAGCCGGTGATCCACAGGGTGTCGCGCACGGGGCCTGAGTCGAAGTGCGCGTACTGCCCGGGGAAGTCGAGGGAGACCCCGAGGCCCAGGGACGCCAGCTGGGACAGGCCGCCGGCGCCGCCGAGGCCGGGGAGCGCGGAGACCGCGGGCGGGCTCGCGCCCGCGGGATTCGCGAAGCTCTGCTCGCGGCCGTCGAGGGCGATGGTCCGCCGTCCGCTCTCCAGGCCGGGGTATCTGTCCCCGCTGGCGCCCCGCAGTTGGGCCGCGCCGTCCGTGGAGTCGATGCCTCCGGTACGGGTGATCCGGAAGGCGGGCCCGGCGTCGATGCCCGTGTCGCCCTTCAGATAGCGGTCGAACCACGCCCGGACGCGCGCCTGGACGCGGCTGGTCTCCATGTCCCCGCCGTCGTGTCCGCCCGCGATCCAGTCGACGTCGACCGGTGCTCCGTTGGCCCGGATCGCACGGGCCGCCGCGTCGGCCTGGCCGAGCGGGAACAGCGAGTCGGACTGGCCCTGGAACAGCAGCGTCGGGACCTTGATGTCCGTGCCGACGGCCGAGGGAGAACGCGCCTGAAGCAGCGCGCGTGCCCGTGCGTCGGGCTTTCCGGACTCCGCGACCCGGTCGTACATCGCGCACAGCTCGGCGGTGAAGTGGGCGCAGCCACCGCCGGAGTTCATGAAGACGCCGGCCCACAGCTTCTTGAACACGCCGTTGGGGAACAGGGCGTCCGCCAGGTTCCAGTAGGTGATCGCCGGGGCGATCGCGTCCACCCGGTGGTCGTGCCCCGCGGCCAGCAGCGCGATCGCTCCGCCGTACGACGCGCCGGTGACGCCCACGCGGGGGTCGCCCGGCTTGTCCAGCAGGACCTCCGGCCGCCGGGCCAGCCAGTCGACGAGCCGCGAGACGTCGGCGACCTCGCCCCGCGGGTCGTTCAGCCCGATCTTCCCCGTCGACTTTCCGAAGCCGCGCGCCGACCACGTCAGCACCGCGTACCCGTCACGTGCGAGCTGCTGCGCCTGGTCGCGGACGTCGTTCTTGCTGCCGCCGAAGCCGTGCGCGAGCAGGACGGCCGGGCGGCGGCCGGCGGAGGCGGAGGTGAAGTACGACGTGTCGATCCGGACCCCGCCGCCCATTTTCATGACTGTGTCGGTGCGGTGCACGGCGGGCGCGTCGTCCGAGGCGACGGCCGTCCATGTGCCGGCACCGGCCGACCCGAGGAGAACCGCGGCCACGGCGGCCACGGTGCCCCGGCGCAGCCCTCGGAGGGCGGGCGGTCGAAGATCCATGCGTCAACGGTACGGGCCGCCGGCGACAACCGAAGCAGCCGCCGGGCTGAACCCCGGCACCTCCCACGGACGTACGGCCCTGCTCCCGCATACCGCGGACGTGGTACGGCCACATGGACCCTGCGGAGGCCCGGTGGACCCGGTCTCCCTCCCCCCGGTGGACGGCTCAGCCCTGCGCGTCCTCCGGGACCGACACCAGCCGGCGGGTCTCGCGGCGCGGGCGGAGGCAGAGGATCCGGTACAGGGTGGCGACCGCCGTGATGCCGCCGGTCCACAGCAGGTAGCCCGTCTCCTGCCGGCTGAGCACATGGGCCAGGACCGCGATCAGCACGATCGGCATCGTGGGCCACAGCGGCATCCGCCACGCGGGGGCGTGGCGGTGCGCGCCGCGCCGGGCCGGCAGGGCGGCGACCGCGACGAGCAGGTGCATGCCGGTCACCGAGACGCCCGTGACGCCGTAGAGGGTGTCCAGGTCGACGAAGCACAGGAGCGCGCCCGGAACGCCGACGAGGAGGGTGGCGACCCACGACGAGCCGAAGCGGCCGAACTTGGTGAGGCCGTTGTTGACCGGCTCGGGCCATGCCTTGTCGCGGGCCGAGGCGAACAGCACGCGGGAGTTCTGGATCACCGATTTCGTCCGGAGTCCGGACACCGCCGGCGCCCTGGACCCGGCGACTCGCCCGGCCGGGGCCGGTGTCGGCGGCCCCCGCTAGAGTCGCTCCTCACAACCGAATCACAGCAATGGGGTGGGACAGATGAGACTGCGGCACACCGCGACCTGGGTGGGGGTCACGGCGGCGGCGCTGCTGGCGACGTCCGCGTGCGGTGCTGAGAGCGCCAGGTCGGCGGCCACGGCCGTCGGCAACGCGGACAAGATCATGGCGGCGCTCGCTCGGGCCACCGACCGGACCGAGAACGTGGGATCGGCGGAAGTGAGGATGTCCACCGTGATGGGCGACGGCAGCCCGATCACCATGGAGGGCACCTACTCATGGGGCCACGGCTACGCGTTCGACGTCGAGATGGACACCCGGGCCGTGCAGATGCAGCGGCTCCAGGACGCCGCGAAGATCCGCATGCTGTTCGTGGACGGCGCCTACTACTACGACGTCGACCCGCAGCCCTCCGGCCCGCTCAAGGGCAAGGAGTGGATGAAGGTCGACGCGTCGGCGGTGTTCGGCGAGAAGGGCGCCCAGGCGCTCACGGGAAACACGGGCGGCGGCAGCCCGGCGGCCTCCATGCGGGGCCTGAAGTACGCGAACGACGTCGACGACCTCGGCAAGGAGACCGTCGACGGGCAGAGCGCGACCCACTACCGGGCCGTGATCGACCGGGAGCACCTGGGCAGGTTCAAGGACGCCTACGGCAACGGCGACAACCTCTTCGGGTCCCTCACCGGCGGCAGCGACTCGATCACCATGGACGTCTGGGTCGGGCCCAAGGACCTCCCGGTCCGCATCAAGCAGCGGTTCGGCAGGGTGACGGTGACCATGGACTTCGAGAAGTTCGGCGCCACGTCCACGGTCAAGGCCCCGCCCGCCGCGCAGACCGGTGACGTCACTGAGGAGCTGAAGAAGGCCGCCGGGCGGCAGCAGGGCTGAACCGGGGCCGGCACGGCGGTGCCCCGCCCCCGTGTGCGGGAGGCGGGGCACCGGTGCCGTGCGGCCTCAGTGGTTGCGGGGGAACCCGAGGTCCACGCCCGTCGGGGCGTCGGCCGGGTCGGGCCAGCGGGTGGTGACGACCTTGCCGCGGGTGTAGAAGTGCGTGCCGTCGTTGCCGTAGATGTGGTGGTCGCCGAAGAGCGAGTCCTTCCAGCCGCCGAAGGAGTGGTAGCCCACCGGGACCGGGATCGGCACGTTCACGCCGACCATGCCCGCCTCGATCTCCAGTTGGAAGCGGCGGGCCGCGCCGCCGTCGCGGGTGAAGATCGCGGTGCCGTTGCCGAACGGGGAGGCGTTGATGAGCGCGACGCCCTCGTCGTAGGTCTCCGCGCGCAGCACGCACAGCACCGGGCCGAAGATCTCGTCCTGGTACGCCTTGGCCGTGGTCGGCACCTTGTCCAGGAGCGAGATGCCGATCCAGTGGCCGTCCTCGTAGCCCTCGACGGTGTAGCCGGTGCCGTCGAGGACGACCTCGGCGCCCTCCGCCGCCGCCCCCGCCACGTACGACGCCACCTTGTCGCGGTGTGCCTTGGTGATCAGCGGGCCCATCTCGGAGGCCGGGTCGTCGCCCGGGCCGATCTTGATCTTCTCGGCGCGCTCGCGGATCTTCTCCACCAGCGCGTCGCCGACGGAGCCGACCGCCACGACCGCCGAGATGGCCATGCAGCGCTCGCCCGCCGAGCCGTACGCGGCCGACACCGCGGCGTCCGCCGCCGCGTCCAGGTCGGCGTCCGGCAGGACCAGCATGTGGTTCTTCGCGCCGCCCAGGGCCTGGACGCGCTTGCCGTTGGCGGAGGCCGTGGTGTGGATGTAGCGGGCGATCGGGGTCGAGCCGACGAAGGAGACGGCCTTGACGTCCGGGTGCTCCAGGAGCCGGTCGACGGCCACCTTGTCGCCGTGGACGACGTTGAGGACGCCGTCGGGCAGGCCGGCCTCGGCGAACAGCTCGGCGAGGCGGACCGACGCCGACGGGTCCTTCTCGGAGGGCTTCAGCACGAACGTGTTGCCGCACGCGATGGCGAGCGGGAACATCCACATCGGCACCATCGCCGGGAAGTTGAACGGTGTGATGCCCGCGACCACACCCAGCGGCTGCCGGATCGCGGCCACGTCCACGCGGCTGGCCACCTGAGTGGACAGCTCGCCCTTCAGCTGGACGGTGATGCCGCACGCCAGGTCGACGATCTCCAGGCCGCGCGCCACCTCACCGAGTGCGTCGCTGTGCACCTTGCCGTGCTCGGCGGTGATCAGCCCGGCGATCTCGTCGCGGTGCTCGTCGAGCAGCGCCCGGAACCGGAACATGACGGTCGTGCGCTGGGCGAGGGAGGACTGCCCCCAGGTGCGGTACGCCTCCTTGGCCGCCGCGACGGCCGCGTCGACCTCCTCCACGGCCGCGAACGCGACCTTCGTGGTGACCTCGCCGGTCGCCGGGTCCGTCACCGGCCCGTACGTGCCCGACGCGCCCTCGGCGGTCTTGCCGCCGATCCAGTGGTTGACGATCTTCGTCATGACCGAGAACTCCTTCACAGATGGCGGCGTCGGGTCGAGACGTGCCGTTCGTACAGCTCGCGGGCCTTCACCGCCGACGGTCGGGTCGCGGTCTCGGCCACGGGAACATCCCACCAGGCTTGCGCGGGAGGCGCGCCCGACACAGTGTCTGCGGTTTCGGTCTCCACGTAGACACATGTGGGAGTGTCCGCGTCGCGCGCCTCGGCGAGGGCGGCGCGCAGCGCGTGCACGGTCTTCGCGCGCAGCACCCGCATGCCCAGGCTGGCCGCGTTGGCGGCGAGGTCGACGGGCAGCGGCGGGCCCGTGTGGGTGCCGTCGTCGGACCGGAACCGGTAGGCCGTGCCGAACCGCTCGCCGCCCACGGACTCCGACAGGCCGCCGATGGACGCGTAGCCGTGGTTCTGCACCAGCACGATCTTGATCGCGATGCCCTCCTGCACGGCGGTGACGATCTCCGTCGGCATCATCAGATAGGTGCCGTCGCCGACCAGCGCCCACACCGGGCGGTCGGGAGCGGCCATCCTCACCCCGATGGCGGCCGGGATCTCGTAGCCCATGCACGAGTACCCGTACTCGAGGTGGTACTGGTCGCGGGAGCGGGTCCGCCACAGCTTGTGCAGATCGCCGGGGAGCGAGCCGGCGGCGTTGACGATGATGTCGGACTCGTCCACCAGGGCGTCCAGGGCGCCGATGACCTGGGGCTGCGTCGGCCGTACGTCCGGTTCGTCGGCCTCGAAGCAGGCGTCGACCCGCTGCTCCCAGCGCTCCTTGTCCTCGGTGTACTCGGTGATGTACCCGGGCCCGGCGCGGTACCCGTGCGGCTCCAGTGCCCGCGTCAGCAGCTTTAGGCCGCTGCGCGCGTCGGCGACCAGCGGCAGCCCGGCGAGCTTGTGGCCGTCGGACGGGGCGATGTTGAGGTTGAGGAAGCGGACGCCCTCGCCGGCGAAGAGGGTGCCGGAGGCGGTGGTGAAGTCGGTGTACCGGGTACCCACGCCGATCACCAGGTCGGCGGTGCGGGCGAGTTCGTCGGCGGCCGCGGTGCCGGTGTGGCCGATGCCGCCGACGTCCTGCGGGTGGTCCCAGCGCAGCGAACCCTTGCCGGCCTGCGTGGAGGCCACGGGTATGCGGGTGGCCTCGGCGAACGCGGCGAGGGCGTCCTCGGCGCGGCTGTGGTGGACGCCGCCGCCGGCCACCACGAGCGGGCGCCGCGCGGCACGGATCGCCCGGACCGCCGCGGCCAGCTCCACGGGGTCGGGGCCCGGGCGGCGCACCGTCCAGATCCGCTCGGCGAAGAACTCCTCGGGCCAGTCGTACGCCTCGGCCTGCACGTCCTGCGGCAGCGCGAGCGTGACCGCGCCCGTGTCCACCGGGTCGCTCAGCACGCGCATCGCCTGCAGCGCGGCCGGGATCAGCGCCTCGGGGCGGGTGATCCGGTCGAAGTACTTCGACACCGGGCGCAGACAGTCGTTGACGGACACGTCGCCGACGTGCGGGACCTCCAGCTGCTGGAGCACCGGGTCCGCGGGGCGGGTGGCGAAGACGTCGCCGGGCAGCAGCAGCACCGGCAGGTGGTTGATCGTGGCGAGGGCGGCGCCGGTGACCAGGTTGGTCGCCCCGGGGCCGATGGACGTCGTGACGGCGTGCGTGGACAGCCGGTTCGACTGCCGGGCGTAGCCCACCGCCGCGTGCACCATCGACTGCTCGTTGCGTCCCTGGTGGTACGGCATGAGGCCGGCGTACTCGACCAGTGCCTGCCCGAGGCCCGCGACGTTGCCGTGGCCGAAGATGCCCCAGGTGGCACCGATCAGACGTCGGCGCACCCCGTCGCGCTCGGTGTGCTGGGCGGCCAGGAAGCGTACGAGCGCCTGAGCGACCGTGAGCCTCGTCGTTGAGGTCATCGGTATCCCTCCGTGTGATCCGGGTGGAAGCAGATCCGCCACTGGCGCTCCTCGCCCGGCCCGGCCATGACGTTCAGGTAGTACATGGTGTGTCCGGGCTGGGCGATGGAAGGGCCGTGCCAGCCGTCGGGGACGAGGACGGCATCACCGGTGCGGACCTCGGCGAGGACGTCGGATCCGCCCTCACGCGAGGGGAATACGCGCTGGTATCCGAAACCGTTCGGGCCCTCGATCTCGAAGTAGTAGATCTCCTCCAGCTCCGTCTCCTCGCCCGGCCGTGTCTCGTCGTGCTTGTGGGGCGGGTACGACGACCAGTTGCCGCCGGGGGTGATGACCTCGACGGCGATGAGCCGGTCGCACTCGAAGGCGTCCGCGGAGGCGAAGTTGCGTACCCGGCGGGCGCAGGTGCCGCTGCCGCGGTCTTCGACGGGGACCTCCGGCGCGGGGCCGTAGCGGGCGGGGAGTCGGCGCTCGCACTTCGCTCCTGCCAGGGCGAAGCGGCCTCCCGCACCGGAGGCGATCTGTGCCCGGGCGTCGCGGGGCACGTACACGAAGTCGGAAGTCCCCGCGAACACGGTTTCCCTGCCCAGGAGTTGGAACACTTTGTCCTCTGTGCGCACGGTACCGGCGCCTTCGAGGGGAAGCACGATCCACTCGCTGTCGCCGGTGGCGAACGTGTGTGTGCCCCCCGGCGGGAGCTTGAGGATCCGCAGACTGCTGTGGGTCCAGCCGGCCCGCTCCGGGTCGATGTCGAGGGTGTACCGCGCGTTCGCGGCGGTGCCCCTGGGGACGTACAGCTCCGTACTCATGCGGTCCTCACAGTCCGGTTCTCACAGTCCGGTTCTCACAGCGGTCATCCGGCAGGCGCCGTCCCGGCCGCCGCACCGCCCTCACCGCACGGCTCCCGCCGTGAGTGCGGCCTCGACCTCGTCGGCCGTGGGCATCGCGGACGAGCACTCCAGACGGGAGGCGACCAGGGCGCCCGCCGCGTTCGCGTACCGCATGATCCGCCCCAGCTCCCAGCCGGCGAGCAGCCCGTGGCACAGGGAGCCGCCGAAGGCGTCGCCCGCGCCGAGGCCGTTGACGACCTCGACCGGGAGTGGGGGCACCTGGACCGGCTCGCCTCCGCTGCCGGCCGCGAGGACGCCCTCCGGCCCCTGCTTGACGACCGCGAGCCGCACGCCGGCGTCCAGCAGCGCGCGGGCGGCGGCGTGCGGCTCGCGCTCACCCGTGGCGATCTCCACCTCGTCGACGTTGCCGACGGCGACGGTGGTGTGGCGCAGGGCCTCGGCGTAGAACCGGCGGGCGGTGTCCGGTCCCCGGCGGGAGCCGCGCATGCCGTCTCGCCGGTCGTCGTGCCAGAACATGGGCCGCCAGTCGAGGTCGAAGACCGTCGTACCGGCCTTGGCCCGGTGGGCGAGGGCGGCGAGCGTGGCAGTGCGGCTGGGCTCCTCGCTCAGTCCCGTGCCCGTCACCCAGAAGATGCGTGCGGCGCGGATGGCGTCCAGGTCCAGCTCGTGGGCGTCGATCTCCAGGTCCGGCGCCTTGGGCTGCCGGTAGAAGTACAGCGGGAAGTGGTCCGGCGGGAAGACCTCGCAGAACGTGACCGGCGTCGGCAGCCCCGGGACCGGTGCGACCCAGCGGTCGTCCACGCCGAAGCCGCGCAGCGCCTCGTGGAGGTAGGTGCCGAAGGGATCGTCGCCCGTGCGCGTGATCACCGCCGTACGGCGGCCGAGGCGGGCGGCGGCGACCGCGACGTTCGCGGCCGAACCCCCCAGGAACTTCCCGAAGGACGTCACCTGCGGCAGGGGCACGCCCGTCTGCAGCGGATAGAGGTCCACGCCGATCCGGCCCATGGTGATCAGGTCGTACGGGGCACCGGTGCCGCCGGACTCGCCGGCGGCGTGCGGTGTGGTCTCCTCGAACTCCTCCATCGAGTTCCCTTCACGTCGGCTGTCCCCAGGTCTAGTCGCGCCGAGGGAGCCCTGTCAACATTTTGTCCGGACATATGGACGAGACCTGTCGTGTGCCCCGGACGATTGCGGCCGCCGGGCTTCCGGCCCGTCCTGGTGGCGTGCGCCACGGGTCGTTTCCGGTGTGCGCGGGGGAGGGCGGACGGCGAGGGGGATGGCGTCCCGGGCCGGGCGCGGGCCGGGCGGCAGCTGGGAGCTACCGTCGCACCGTGGCGCGTAATGGCGGGTGAGGAGACGAGCCTGGTGCCGCCGCCGCACCGCGGCGCGTATTTCTCCAGCGCCGGCAGGACCGCCCGGCGTCACGCCGGGCGTCGGCGGTCGCTTCGCCGGACGCGGACCGGCGGGCCGGGCCCGGCGCAGCGGGTCCGGCCCGTCCGTGTGGACGCGGTTCCGCCGATTGCGGGACATCACTCCATCGGAGGCGCAACTCGGTCACAGGCTGCGCAGTTGACTCAACGTCGGGCATTCCGCCCGGTTGTTGTGAACGATCCCCAAGGAGTACCTCTCCATGTCGCGTATCGCGAAGGGCCTGGCCCTGACCTCCGTTGCCGTCGCGGCCGTGGCGGGCGCCGCCGGCGTCGCCGCCGCCGACAGCGGCGCAAGCGCCACCGCCGACGGCTCCCCGGGCATCCTGTCGGGCAGCTCCCTGCAGGTCCCGGCCCACGTCCCGGTCGGTGTGTGCGGGGACACGATCGACGCCGTCGGTCTGCTGAACCCGGCGTTCGGCAACGGCTGCGTCAACAACTGACGTCCCAGCGGACCTTCTGCCGGCCGTTCTCCCGCCGGGGGGCGGCCGGTCGGCGTAGCAGGGGGCGGCGGTCGCCGCGGCGTTCGCGCGCCCATTTCTGTGGTGACGGCAGTCGCCGAAGAAAGGAACACTATGAAGCCCTTCAAGGCGGCCGCCGCCGTCGCCGGGTCCCTGGCCGTGGCCGGGATCGCCGCTCCCGCTGTCGCGCAGGATGCCTCCGGTCTCACGCCCTCCAGCCTCAACGGTGCCCTGGACACGCTCACCCACCAGCAGACCCTCGACGTACGCCCCGTCCAGCACCAGTCCGACGCCCTCGACACCGAGAACGAGGGCTCCGTCCTCCACACCGTGAAGGGCGCGGCGGCCGCCCTCAACCGCGACGGCGGGCCCACCCGGCTGCTCGGCGGCCTTCCCCTCCAGCAGGGGTGAACCGCCGCACCGGCCGCCGCCCCCGGTCCCTCGTTCGTGTGGTCGCCGCCGGCCCCGTCCCCCGGCCGGGGGAAACTCGCCCGGCGGAGTCCCGGGCCGCCGATACGGTTCCGCCGTGACCACAACCCCCAGCGCAACGCGCTCCTTCCGCGCCGCGGACCTCGGCACGCTCGTCGTCGTCGCCTGGAGCGGCGAAGCCCCCGGCGGGGACATGCCCTACCTGCTCGCCTACTCCCTCGGCGACGGCGCGAGCGGTCCCGCGGGATGCACGGCGGCCATCGGGGCACTGCTGCGTGCCAACGGCCTGAACGCGGGCGAGGAGGTCGTCGACGGCTCCCAGCGCCCCAGCCTGCCTGTGACGCTGCTGGCCGAGGCGGGCCAGGCCGTCCTCACCATGCCGTATGTGAACGCGCAGTGCGGTGTGCCGCCGGAGTGGACGGCCGCGGTCCGTGCACGCGGCCACGCCTACTTCCTGTTCGCCACCCGCCCCTGGCCCGAGGCCGTGCCCGGCAGGCCCGTCCAGCCCGAGCGGCTGGCGGCGTTCGCGGGCGCGGAGGAGACCCTGACCACCGCGGCGCACGTGCTCCTGCCGGTCCGGAGCCTGCGCGGCTGACGGACGGGGCGGGCCGTTCACGTCCCGCCGCGCGCGAGGTGGACCCTTGACCCGTCCTCGCGCCCGCGCAATACCGCAATCGAAATGGGCGACGGGGGTATTTGCCTATGCGAGTCGCCGGAGTCAGGACGTACGACGTGGTCGGAATGGAAGGTCACCGGGCCGGTCTGGCTCCCGCTGTACGACGTCGACTTCTGGGCGCTGCCCCACCTGGACGGCAAGGGGCTCAAGGCCGAGGATCTCTTACCGGTTCTGCGCACTTCGCCGGAGGTCATGCGGGAGCGGGACCGGGTCACGCCGGACACCGTGCGGATCCAGTCCCTGGACGACGAACTGCACAAGGCCGTCGCCGCGCTCGACATGACGCCGTCACGCTTCGAGTTCGCCCCGTCTGACCCCCGTCTCCCGCCCGTCTGACCCCCCGTCTCCCGCCCGCCGGTCCCCCGGCGGACCGGCGGGCGGGCACGCGCCACGACGGAGGCCCGCAGGGGGATGACCGGTGGCGGCGGTGCCGCTACTTCAGAGCTACTTCAGATAGGGCCCGTCCGCGCCGATCTTGCCGGGTGCCGCGTTGATGCCGCCCTGGTCGAGGACGTAGACGCGGAGGTTGCCCTTGCCGGAGGCGGGGATGGTGAGGGTGCCGTCGGTGACGGTGACGGTCTGGCCTGTGACGGCCTCCTTGTAGGTGCCGTTGAGGACGCCGGTGAAGGTGGCGGCGGTGCCGACGGCGACCAGGGCGTAACTGTCGATGCCGCTCGCCGTGTCGGTGTAGCGGCGTTTGAACGCCATGTCTCCGGTGACGCCCTCGGTGGAGTACTGGCCCATCTGCAGGGCGGGTATCGCCCGGCGGATCCGGTTGAGCCGCTGGAGGTGCTCGGCCAGGGGCTGCCGCAGGGTGGTGGCGACGGCGCCGGAGGCGCTGGAGACCTCGGAGAAGTCGGCGGCGGTGACGTCTCCGGCGAGGTGCTCGCCGTAGTAGGCGCGGCCGGTGCCGGCGAGCGGGCAGGTGGGCCCGCAGTCGATCTGCTTGCCGGCCTGGAACTCGATCTCGGACCCGTAGTAGAGGGTGGGGATGCCGCGGAAGCTCCACATCAGGGACATGTTCTCCGCCCAGGCGTCGGCGCCCCCGTTGTAGCGGGTACTCGACTTGTTGGGGCCGTAGTCGTGGCTGTCGACGTACACGACGTTGTAGGTGGCGTCGTTGGTGGAGTCGTCGGAGTCCTTGCCGTTGTTGAAGGCGTTGGACGCGTACGTGAAGTTGTTGTGCATCCGCATGTCGATGATGTTCATGCCGCTGAACCGGCTGTGATCCGGAGTGTGGTAGGCGTTGCCGTTCAGGAAGGCGTTGGTCGACACGGGCTGGCCCGCCGGGCCCAGGTCCTCCTCGTAGGTGTACTGGTCGAGAGCGGCCTGGACATCGTCGTCGGTGTACTGTCTGCGTTCCTTCCAGGTGTAGAACTGGGCGGAGTGGTTGACCGAGCCGTGGTTCCACTTGTCGTTGACGAAGGCCGCGACCTCGCCGAAGACGAAGAAGTCCGCTGCCTTGTCCGCGCCGAACGCGCGGGTGACCTCCTCCTGGATCGCGGGCAGGAACCGGCGGTTCCAGGTGATGCGGGGGACGTGTACGGCGGTGTCGATCCGGAAGCCGTCCACGCCCATGTCGATGTACTTGTCGTAGGCGCCGATCAGGTACTGCTGGACGGCCGGGTTCTCGGTGTTGAAGTCGGCCAGGTCCTCGTGGATCCAGCAGGATCGGGAGTCCTCTCCTTCCCAGTTGCCCAGCCAGCACTGGTGGTAGTACGCGGAGGGGAACATCTTGCTGGTGGGGGAGGGCCACTGGCAGTTGTAGAGGGTGTAGCCCTCGGGGCTGGTCTGGCCCGTGGGTTTGCCCCAGTTCAGGCATGTGTTGCCGGTGGGTTCGGCGGTCGACCACAGATCGCCGTTGTAGTACGACTTGCCGGAGACGGGCTCGACGCTCAGGCCGTCGTAGTCGAAGTCGGCGTTCGGCTGGTCGTAGTACCAGGACCACTGGGAGTCGCGCACGCCGTAGACCTTGGGGACGAACAGTCCTTTGGCGCCCCAGCGGGAGGAGTGGTTGTAGACCACGTCCTGGTAGATCTTCATGCCCTTGGCGTGGGCGGCGTTGATCAGGTCCTGGTAGGAGGCACCCGCCGACTCCAGCCGGGGGTCGACCCGGTAGAAGTCCCAGCCGTGATAGCCGTGGTAGTCGTAGTCCGAGCGGTTGAGGACGACCGGGGTGATCCAGACCGCGGAGAAGCCGAGCGCCTTGATGTAGTCGAGCTTCTGGACCAGGCCCTTGAAGTCACCGCGGAACATGGGGTCGTCGTTGGCCGCGTTGCCGGACTTCACGTGCTGGCTGCCGCCGCGGTTGTTCGAACTGTCGCCGTCGAAGAAGCGCGCCGTGAGGACGAAGTAGATCGGGTCCTTGCGCGGATCGCCCCCGAGCGGGGTGCCGGCGGCGGGCGGCGGCGGTGCGTCGCCGGTCGTGGCGCACGCGGCCGTGCCCGCCCCCGACATGTTGCCGGCAGCGTCCAGGGCACGCACGGTCCAGCAGTAGGAGGTGTTTGCCTCCAGGCCGCTCTGGGAGGCGACGGTGGAGGAGGTGTCGGCGACGGAGGTGCCGTGAGTGCCGCCGGTGCGGGTGACCTGGTAGCCGGTGACGGCCACGTCGTCGGTGGCGGCGTCCCAGGTGACCACGGCCGAGGTGCCGGTGGTGGTGGCCTTCACCCCGGTGGGCACGGACGGCGCAGTGGTGTCGGGCGGGGTGGCGGCGCACGGGTCGGCGGCGTTCGCCTTGACGACCTTGTCCTGGACGGTTGAGTCACCCTCGCCCAGCAGGTAGTTGGCGCCGTTGTTGTTGTCCCAGGTGCCGTTGCCGTTGTTGAAGGTGGCCTGCCATGTGGTGGCGGTGCCCAGGTCGACGGTCTTCTTCACCCAGCCGGTGCAGGCCGGTTCCATGCCGACGCCGGGCGCGGCGGTCCAACCGCCGCCGGTGGGCGCCCAGTGCAGGTTGACGGTGGTCCAGCCGACCGTCGCGGTGGAGTACCAGACCGTGGCGGAGTTCCCGGTCGTCGGTGGTGCCGCACCGCAGGGGTCGCTGTGGGCCACGACCCCGTCCTTGACGGTGACGGTGCCCGTGCCGAGCCGGTAGTCGGCGCCGCCGTTGTTGTCCCAGGTGCCGTTGCCGTTGTTGAAGGTGGCCTGCCACGTGGTGGCGGTGCCCAGGTCGACGGTCAGCTTGACCCAGTCGGTGCATGCGGCGGTCATCGGGGTGCCGGGCGCGGTGGTCCAGCCGCCGCCGGTGGGCGCCCAGTGCAGGTAGTACGCCGGCCAGTTCCGTGTCGCCGTGTAGTAGTACACCGTCGCGGAGGCCGGCTGGGCGGTGGTGCACGGGTCGGTGGTGGTCACCGTGCCGTCGGCCACGGCCGATGTGCCGCTGCCGAGGGCATAGTTGGCGCCGCCGTTGTTGTCCCAGGTGCCGGAGCCGTTGTTGAAGGTGACGGCCAGCGAGTCGGCCGAGCCCAGGCTGACGGTCTTCTTGTACCAGCCGGCGCAGGCGGCATCCATGGGCACGCCGGGTGGCGTCGTCCAACTGCCGCCCGTGGGGGCGTAGTGGATGTTCACCGATGTCCAGCCGGCGGCCGGCCGGTAGTAGACCGTCGCGCTGGCCGCCGCCCGCGCGGCCACGGCGGGCAGCAGCGCCGCCAGCAGGCCGAGTGCGGTGGCGAACAGGGCGGCAAGCGGCCGGTGCCGGCGGGTGCGCCGTCTGCCGGGTGGGGGCTGATGGGACAGGGTGATCACGGTGGCTCCTCCGGTGGGGTGCCGCAGCGAGGGCGCGGCCGGTCAGATGGGTGGAGCGGCGGCTGTCACTTGGCGATCAGGACGAGGACGGCCCGGCCGTGCAGCCGGTAGGCGGTTCCGGAGCCGCCGATGAGGCTTTCCGCGCCGGGCTGGGCGACCTGGTCGGCGCCCTCGGCCCAGGTGGAGGTGTCGGTGACGCGGTACCAGCTCTTGCCGGGGCCGGGGGAGGGAAGGGTGAAGTCGACGTCGCCGGACCAGCCGTTGTAGCCGACGTAGATCGCGCTGCTCGGGTCGCCCAGTTCCGTGCCGTCGTAGCGCCAGGCCAGGGCGTGGTTGTTCGGGTCGCCCCAATAGGTGCCGTCCGGGGCGTTTCCGGCGGGGGTGAACCAGTCGAGCTGCCCCATGCCGTTGCCGTTGCCGTCGGAGGCGCTGTAGAAGGTGGCCGGGCGCAGCGCCGGGTGGGCCTTGCGGAAGGCGATCAGGCGCTGGGCGTAGGTGCGGAAGGTGCTCTGGTCGGCGGTGAGGGACGTGGTGAGCCAGTTCGCGGAGGAGTCCAGGTTGTAGGGGTTGTTGTTGCAGTTGAGGGAGCGCAGGTACTCGTCGCCGCCGGTCGTCATCGGAGTGCCGGCCGAGAGCATCAGGAGGGCCAGGCCGTTGCGTGCGGCCTTGCGCTGGTCGGCGGCGACCCCGCCCTGGTCCCAGGAGAGGTTGTGGTCGGAGCCGCCGTCGGACGGGCCGTAGGGCCAGCTCTGGCTGTTGTTCTTCGTGTTGCAGCGGTAGAGGTCGGCGAGGGTGAAACCATCGTGCGCGACCACGAAGTTGACGGAGTTCCAGGGGGCGCGGCCGCTGGCCTGGTACAGGTCGGAGGAGCCGGCGATACGGGTGGCCAGGTCGCTCGGGGTGACGTTCTCCACGCCCATCGCGTTCTGGTCGCGGCGTACGGTGTCGCGGAACTTGTCGTTCCATTCGGACCATCCGGCCGGGAAGTTGCCGACCTGGTAGGTGCCGCTGCCCAGGGCCCACGGTTCGGCGATCCAGTCGGTGCCCGTCCCGCCGTTCGCCGGGCGGGGCGGCATCAGGGCGGTGATGCGGTTGAGCGCGGTGCCGGGGTCGGTGCGGCTGTACTGGAAGCAGCCGTGCTGGCAGGTGTTGCCGAGGACGGGCGCGAGGTCGAAGCGGAAGCCGTCCACGCCGAGCGTGTCCTTCCAGTACGCCAGGGAGTCGGTGATCAGGTTCCGGGTGATCGGGTTGTAGGTGTTGACGTTGCCGCCGACGCCGGTGTTGTCCCAGGGGCCCTGCATGTCGCTGGTGAGCGAGTAGTAGGTGGGGTTGTCCAGGCCGCGCAGGGAGAACAGGCTGTAGGTGTTCTTGTCGTTCGCGTTCCAGGGGCCGCCCTCGCCGGTGTGGTTGTAGACGACGTCGGTGAACACCTTGATCCCGGCGTCGTGGAACGCCTTCACCATCTCCTGGAACTCGCGGGTGGGCCCCCCGGCGCTCCGGTCGGAGGAGTAGCGGCGGTCCGGGGCGAAGTAGTCCAGCGTGTTGTAGCCCCAGTAGTTGTCCCCGGCGGTGGTGGCGGGGTCGACGTCGTTGGCGTCGTTCTGGGTCTCCTGCACGGGCAGGAACTCCACCGCGGTCACGCCGAGGGCCGCGAGGCCGGCGGCCTTCGTCGCGGCGCCCTTGTAGGTGCCCCGGTAGGCGGCGGGCACCGACGGGTCGTTCTCGGTCAGGCCCCGCACGTGCACCTCGTAGACGATGTCGTCCTTCAGGGCCCGGGTGGGCTTGGTCCCCGTGCTGGCGCCGCCGTCGGGCAGGACGATGCCCTTGGGCGCCTGCGGGGCGCTGTCGACCGCCCGGTACTGCGGGCCCGTGCCGTACACCGAGCCGTCGCTGTGGGCGGGCGTGACGGGGTCGTGGCTCAGTTCCCGTGCGTAGGGGTCGGTCAGGAGTTTGTTGGGGTCGAACCGGTTGCCGGCGGCGTCCACGTCGGTGATGAATCCGGCGGTCGAACCCTTGGTCCAGGCGGGGTCGTAGGGCCAGTTGGGGCCCCAGGCCCGGTAGCCGTAGTAGACCGGGCCGGTGATGCCGTACTGGCCGCGAAGCGTGGACACGGGCACGGTCACCGACCAGACGCCGGTGCCGGAGTCCTGGACGAGGGGAAGGGCCGCGGCCTCCTGGACCCCGGTCGCCTCCTGGTACAGGTACAGCGCCACGCGCGTGGCGCGCGAGGAATAGACACGGAACTCCACGTTCGCGCCGGTCGCGTCGTAGTGGGCGCCGAGTGGGCCACTGGTGGCGGCGGCGACGGGGCTGACGAGGGGCGCGGGGACCGTGAGGCCGGTGAGCGCGGCCGCGACCACGAGGCCGACCGTCGCCGCACGACGGCCGAGACGGTGTTCTCTCCGGGTGCGGGCAGGTCCGGGCGAAGACATGGCGACTCCAGGAGGCAGAGGTGGGGGAGAGCCTCGGCGTTGTCCCGGACGCCGACGCCCGAAAGGCGTTGCAGAATCTTGCCGAAAAGTAATGCAACACTGAACGGCCGTAAAGACGTTGCGCACGGTTCGGCGCCGCGGACGCCTGCGGGCCGCCGTGACGGCGCGCCTTCTTCGGCCGCTTCGGCGGTGAGCGCGCTCGGTCGTCGCCTCCCGCCTCGCGGCCGGGCACGTCCCACACATCCGCTTCGTGGTGGTCGCCGACCAGCCGCTGGGCGGCACGACGCACCTGGGTCCGGACGCGGTGAGCGCGCGGACCCTGACCCGGGTGGTGACCGGGCGGCAGTTTCAGACCTTATTCATCTGTTCGGACGGCCGACCGTCCGGACGACGTGGCGCTCTGGGAGCCGCCGGTGGCGGGGCGTGCGGAGGGGCCTTCCGAGGCACACGCCGAATGACTGAACCCCTCCGCGGACATTGAATACGCGACACCTCGACCTGCGGGCCAACCAGTCCCATGGCCGTGATTGAGGTCTCCCTTGACCTCAAGAGAGCTTGAGGTCATACCGTCTCTCTCATGAGCATGGAGAGCACAGCCTGGATGCAGCTGCACAGCGTCATGAACGCGCAGCAGGAGCGCCGCCCCTTCGCCCGCGCGACGCTGCGGCGCATCGGCGCCTTCGCCCGACCGCACCGCCGCCGCATCTGGCAGTTCGTGGTGCTCAGCGTGGCGACCGCGCTGCTCGCCGTCGCCACGCCGGTGCTCGCGGGGCGCGTCGTCGACGCCATCGTGTCCGGCGGTGACCAGAGCACCGTCGTACGCCTTGCCGTGCTCATCGCCCTCATCGCGCTTGCCGAGGCGGCGTTCGGGATCCTCGGCCGCTGGTTGTCGTCGACGCTCGGCGAGGGACTCATCCTCGATCTGCGGACGGCTGTGTTCGATCATGTGCAGCGCATGCCGGTCGCGTTCTTCACACGTACGCGTACGGGTGCGCTCGTCAGTCGTCTGAACAACGACGTGATCGGAGCGCAGCGCGCCTTCAGCAACACCCTCTCCGGAGTCGTCAGCAACCTGGTGACCCTGCTGCTCACTCTCGCCGTGATGCTCACCCTGTCCTGGCAGATCACGCTGCTCGCGCTGGCGCTGTTGCCGGTGTTCGTGATCCCCGCGCGGCGGATGGGCAGCCGGATGGCGAAGCTCCAGCGCGAGGCCGCCAACCTCAACGCGTCGATGGGGACCCGGATGACCGAGCGGTTCTCGGCGCCCGGCGCCACCCTGGTCAAGCTCTTCGGACGGCCCGAGGACGAGTCCGTCGAGTTCGCGGCGCGGGCCCGGCGGGTGCGGGACATCGGGGTGCGTACGGCGATGGCGCAGTCGGCGTTCATCACCGCCCTGACGCTGGTCTCCGCCCTGGCGCTCGCGCTCGTCTACGGGCTGGGCGGCTGGTTCGCGCTGCGCGGCACCCTGCAGCCGGGCGCCGTCGTGTCCCTCGCGCTGCTGCTGACCCGGCTCTACGCGCCGCTCACGTCACTTGCGGGGGCGCGCGTCGAGGTCATGAGCGCCCTCGTCAGCTTTGAACGTGTCTTCGAGGTGCTCGACCTCAAGCCGCTGATTGAGGAGAAGCCGGACGCCCGCGCCGTGCCGGAGGGACCGGTTGCCGTGGAGTTCGAGGACGTCCGCTTCGGCTACCCGTCCGCCGACAAGGTCTCCCTGGCCTCGCTGGAGGAGGTCGCCGCCCTGGACACCCGCGGTGGCGCCGAGGTCCTCCACGGCATCAGCTTCCGCGCCGAACCCGGCCAGACCGTCGCCCTGGTCGGCTCGTCCGGCGCCGGAAAGTCGACCATCGCGCAGCTGCTGCCGCGGCTGTACGACACCGACGAGGGAGCCGTCCGCATCGGCGGCGTCGACGTACGCGAACTGAGCGCCGAGTCGATGCGGGCCACCCTCGGCATGGTTACGCAGGACGGGCACCTCTTCCACGACTCCGTACGCGAGAACCTGCTGCTCGCCCGGCCCGGGGCCACCGAGGACGAACTGTGGGACGTGCTGCGCCGCGCCCGCCTCGACGACCTCGTACGCTCCCTGCCCGACGGCCTCGACACCGTGGTCGGCGAGCGCGGCTACCGGCTCTCCGGCGGCGAACGCCAGCGCATGACCGTCGCCCGACTGCTGCTGGCCCGCCAGCGCGTCGTCATACTCGACGAGGCCACGGCCCACCTGGACAACACCTCGGAAGCGGCCGTCCAGGAGGCACTCGCGGAGGCCCTGGAGGGGCGGACCGCCGTCGTCATCGCCCACCGGCTGTCGACGGTCCGGGCCGCCGACGTGATCCTCGTCGTCGAAGCCGGACGGATCGTGGAGCGTGGCACGCACGAGGAACTGCTCGCGGCGGACGGGCGGTACGCCGAGCTGTACCGGACGCAGTTCGAGAAGCCCGCGCCCGGGACGAGCGTGACGGAGATCGCGGGCGCGGGACAGGCGGTGGCGTAGGAGGACCCCAAGACATGGCTGGTCGTGCGCACAGCGCTGACCTGCGTATTTGCGCCGTGGTGAGGGTGGAGGGGCGGTCTCGGGCCGGTGCCGGTCGACCCGGTGACGGGTCGGTGAAGTGCCACCGAGCCCTCGTTGGTGTCCTTGCGCGGTTTCGAACCCTCGGCGGTACTTGTGTCTCCTCCGGGGAGGGACCCGGCGATGCTTCCGGATCCGGCCGTGTTCCCGTGCCACCAGTTCGGTTCGGCGCCTGTACTGCGCAGGTCCGCTCGGCAGCTGATCACATCGACCGTCAAGGCGCCTACGTGCCACGTCAGTCTCCGATCAGGGCCTTGCGACCCGATGAGTTCTACGACCGCGCACGTGCGGCCGCGGATGGTGGGCTTCGGCTTCCGCTGGCGCGGATGGCCAGTTGGGACATGAGCCCGTTCGAGCCTGAAGGACGTCGCGTCGCGCCGCTGCGTCCGCCCGTTCCACCCGAACCGGAACGGCACGGCGAGGAGCCGGCGAACTGTGACGTGTGCCGTGCCCGAGACGAAGGCATCTGGTTCAACGAACGCCGGCGACTGGTCCGGGTGACGGGCGTCGGTGTGCCGCTGGTGCTGATGCTGTACTCCCGCGACCACCACGACATGGCGGATCTGCCCGGCGAGATGGCCGCCGAACTGGGGGTGCCCATCACTCACATCGTGCGCCGTGTGCAAGCGCTGGCGCATATCTCCCGAGCCCACGTCTACCGGATCGGGGACGGGGCTGCGCACCTGCACATCTGGTTCTTCGCCCGGCCCGAGGGGCAGGCCCACCTGTACGGGTCGTGGATGCCCGTGTGGGACGACCTCCTGCCGGAGCACCCGGCGGACGCAGCCGACGCAGACGCGGCGGCCGTTGCTGACGCATCGGTCGCCTCGTACGGCGGTGGTCACTCGGCCGCGGACGAACGGACGAACAGATGAACGGACGAGCTCTGTGCACGATCTCGAAAGCCATGGTCTGTTGTCGGCTCCGAGTGAGCGGGCCCCCTCGAACAGGCAGCGGCCCAGACCTCGTGCCGTCCGGCCGAACAGCCCAGCGCCACCAGACATGTTGACCGGCATACTTCCGCACCGACCTTCGCCGCCCGTACGACGTACGAGTCTCGTCGGCTTGGGGCCTCATCTGCTGGAGACGCCCCAGGAAGGCCGGTTCGTGATCGCGTCACGCGCTCATGAAAAATGGGTTTGAGCGAGGCGGCGCCCCGCTGCTACTTTCGTGGCGGACCGTGAAGTCGTCGTATGGAGGTGAGCCCCGTGAACACAGTCACCCATGGGTGCTCCCCCAACCCGTCACGGTCCGGCGGCTGACGTCCGGTGTCGCCAGGAGCGCCTGAGATCGAGGCACTCCTGGAAGGAGACTCCGATGAACACGAAGCCTTTCACATCTGGCCTGAGCGGGAACGCGCTGGTGATCACGCGCGTCGCGGACAGGCAATGGCATGCACTGGATGACGACCTGGTGGTCGGCCGAGGGCATGCGGAGCACCGGCCCGACGGACGCTTGTTCATCAGCATCGACGCCTGGCAGGAGGCCGCCTTCGACCGGCTCGCCGAGGCGATGCTGGCACAACTGCCGGCGCCGGTGTACACGGTGGTCGACGAAGCCGACGCCGAGCTGACGGCCGGCTGGCGGCGGGCCGGGTTCGCGATCCGGCGCCGTGAGTGGGAATACGCCGTGCCGACCGACCCGCGGGTCACAGGGCTCGAAGCGGTCCTGCCGCCTTCGGGCGTGACGATCGTGCCCGCCGGTCAGGTGGACGAGGGTCTGCTGCGGGCAGTGGACCGCGCGATCCGTGACGAAGTCGAGGCGGGCGTCGGGTGGCAGTCGATGCCCGCGGAGGTGATTCCCCACCCCGAAGGCGACACCATCGTCGACCCGTCGAAGTACGCGGTGGCCGCGGCGCCGGACCGCTACCTGGGGCTGATCCGGGTGGTGACGGTAATTCGGCCGCGCATCGGGCTGGTCGCGGTCCGGGCCGGCGAGCAGCGCCGCGGCATCGCGCGGGCGCTGCTGGCCCACGCGCTTGGGACGTTGCACCGCTCCGGGTTCGCCGCGGCCTGGACCGAGGTCCACGAGTCCAACCGAGCGGCCTCGGCGCTGTTCGAGGGCATCGGCGCCCGGCCGATGAGCAGCAACCTGGAGCTGGTGCTGCGATGACGAAGAACAAGAACGTCATCGAAGTCGAGGGCAAGGTCGTCGAGTGCCTGCGCAGCGCCATGTTCACCGTGGAGCTCGAGAACGGCCACCAGGTGCTCGCGCACATCAGCGGGAAGATCCGCAAGAACTACATCAAGATCATGCTGGAGGACCGGGTGCTGGTGGAGCTCCCGCCGTACGACCTGACGCGCGGCCGGATCGTGTTCCGGTACCGGAACTAGCGGCGGTCGGCACCTTCCGCGGTGGCTGATCCTGGGGCCCCTGTCACGGCGTTTGCGTGACCGGGGCCCCGACGACGGCTCGCAGGGCCGCGGCGGCCACCGATCCAGCCGACGGCGCCGCAAGCCCCGGAGCCTCCCCTTGACCGGCGAGGGGGCCTCCGGGGCTTCGCCATTCCTCTCGAAACCGGCTCCGAGCAGAAAAACGCCCTCCCCAAGGGAGGGCTGAGGCTGGGCGCCCCCGGCAGGACTCGAACCTGCGGCCAAGCGCTTAGAAGGCGCCTGCTCTATCCACTGAGCTACGGGGGCCAGTGTGGCGGCCTGTCTGGTGCCCGGGTGTGGGCTGATCCGTGACCTTGCCGGGGACAAGGATAGGACGCCAGGACCCTTGCCCCTGATGCTTCCCCTCCGTGGCTCGATGTGGAGGTTCGGTGAAGCGGTCCTGATAATCGCAGGCAGGTGCGAATCGCGCATCGCTTTTCGCGCCCGGCGGCCCCGGGTGTTGTGTACTCGTTATGCCTGCGCCCCAGTCATCCCTTCCATCCCCTGTGTCCGGTCGGCGCGCAGACATGCCCATATGCTTCAGAAAACATCCAAAATTGGGCATTCTTCGCATGTGGTGACCTTGGATGTACGGCCTCAGCTGCTCGACGCACTCTCCGACCTCCGCGACCGTGTCGCCGCCGCACGCTTCCCGCTGCCCCTCGCGGGGGCCGCACGCGCGCGTGCCGGCCGCGACGAACTCCTCGCGCAGCTCGACGACTACCTGGTGCCCCGGCTGAAGGAGCCCGAAGCACCCTTGCTGGCCGTTGTGGGCGGATCCACCGGGGCCGGCAAGTCGACCCTCGTCAACTCCCTTGTGGGGCGCAAGGTCAGCGAGGCCGGCGTGCTGCGGCCCACGACCCGTACGCCCGTACTCGTCTGCCATCCCGAGGACCACCAGTGGTTCAGCGGCATGCGCGTCCTGCCGGGGCTCACGCGCGTGTGGGTGCCCCGCCAGGACACCGGCGAGGATCCGCCCGCCCTGGCGGGACGGGAGGAGCGGCTGCTGCGCATCGAGACCGCCGACACGCTCCCGCGCGGCCTGGCCCTCCTCGACGCGCCCGACATCGACTCCCTGGTCGCGGACAACCGGGTCCTCGCCGCCGAGCTGATCTGCGCCGCCGACATCTGGGTGCTGGTCACGACCGCCGCCCGGTACGCCGACGCCGTGCCGTGGCACCTGCTGCGGACCGCGAAGGAGCACCGTGCGACCTTGATCACGGTGCTCGACCGCGTGCCCCACCAGGTCGTCTCCGAGGTGTCGCGCCAGTACGGCGCCCTGCTCACCAAGGCCGGCCTCGGCGATGTGCCCCGCTTCACCGTGCCCGAGTTGCCCGAGTCCGCCTGGGGTGGAGGGCTGCTGCCCGCCACCGCCGTCGCTCCTCTGCGCGCATGGCTCACCTACCAGGCACAGGACCCCGCCGTCCGGGAGGCCGCCGTGGTCCGTACGGCACACGGAGTCCTCGACTCCCTGACCTCCCGCGTGAGCGAACTGGCCGGTGCCGCCGCGGCGCAGTACGCCGCCGCGCTGCGGCTCACCGCAGCCGTCGACACGGCGTACGACGGTGAGTGCGCGCGCGTGCACACGCGTCTGCGGGCCGGTGCCGTTCTTGCCGGCGATGCCCTGAAACGGTGGCACGGCTATCCGCTGGACTGCGGTGACGGCGAACTGCTGGACGCCCTTGTCGAGAACCTGGGCGCCCTGCTGCTGTGCGCAGTCACGGCCGCCGACGAGCGCGTCGACGAGGCATGGCGCCGCGAGCCGGCGGCGGCCACCCCGGCGCTGATGGACCAAGATCCGGCGCTGGACGGCGCCGAGCACCGCATCGGGCTGGCGGTACGGCGCTGGCGGCGCGTCCTGGAGGAGTACGCCGAGGAATCGGTGCGCGACCTCGACAGGAGCGTCGCCCCGGACGCCGAGACGGTGGCCGCCCTCGCCGTCGCGGCCCTCCTCGGCGCAGAGCGGGCGCAAGGGGCCGGTGAAGTCCTCGCCGAGCGGATCGGTGCGCAGGAGGCACAGCGGCTGCGTGAGCGCGGCGCGCGGCTGCTCTCGGAGTACGTCGACCGGGTGCTGCGCACCGAACGCGAGCGCTGTCTCGCTCCCCTCGATGCCTTCGACGTCCATGCCGACCTCCAGGCCGAACTGATCGCCGTGCTGTCCGTACTGCAGAAGGAGAGGTGACCGCGGTGAACGCCATCACCGGCCACACGGATCACGAGGAGGGCGGGCACCCGAGCGGGCACTGGTACCGCGGGGTCTCCGGCGAAGGTGAGGCCCATGTGAACGACGAGGTTGGTGAGCACCATGGGGCCGATGTGAACGACGAGGCCCGGATGGGCCACCTGCGCGCCCACAGTGACACGGACGCGGCCACGGCCCTGTTGCCGGATGTGCCGGATGTGCCGGACACGTCCGGAGCGGCGCGTTCCGGGGAGGGGACCACACACCCGCGTGGGCACGACACGGAGAGCGCGGCCAACGCGGGCAGCGAGAAAAGCGCGGAGAGCGTGGCCAACGGGGGAAGCGCGGTGAGCGGGGAGAGCGGCGAGAGCGCGGTGAGCGGTAAGACCAGCGGTAAGACCACGGAGCCTTCGGAGAACGGGGAGATCGGGCACACGAGGGGGAGCGGCGAGACCAGGGGGCCGGGGCAGGCCGAAGACAGCCGGCAGCACGATGCCCCGCACCCGCGCGCGCAGCGCGACGATCCGGCCGAGCGCGCCGAACCCGGAGTCGTCTGGGACGACGGGCTGATCGCCAGGCGCGCGTCCGAGGCGGGACTCGCCCAGGGGGCGGCCGGTGCCCACGACCCCCGTGGCGCGGTCGTACCGCAGTCCATGCCCCTCGCCTACGACGGAGCCCTCAGATCGCGGCTGGACGCGCTGCGCGAGCTGGTGGGCCTGTCGCGCACGCGGTTGGACAGCCGCACGCTCGCCGAGGCGGGCCGGGTCCTGGACGAGGCTGCCGCGCGGCGCAGACACTCCGGGGAGCACACCGTGGTCGCCATCGCGGGCGCCACCGGCAGCGGCAAGTCGGCCCTCTTCAACGCGCTCGCCGGAGTCACCATTTCGGAGACCGGAGTACGCCGGCCCACCACCGCCGCCCCGATCGTGTGCAGTTGGAGCGACGGCGCGGCCACGCTCATCGACCGGCTCGGCATCCCCGGGCGGCTGCGTCGGCGCCCTGTGCACAGCCCCGACGGCGACCCGCAACTGCGCGGGCTCGTCCTGGTCGATCTGCCCGACCACGATTCCGCGGCCGTGCAGCACCGGGAGCAGGTCGACCGCATCCTGGCCCTCGTCGACGCGGTGATCTGGGTCGTGGATCCCGAGAAGTACGCCGACGCCGTACTCCACGAGCGGTACCTGCGACCCCTGGCCGGACACGCCGAGGTCATGTTTGTTGTGCTGAACCAGGTGGACCGGTTGCCCGGGGAGGCCGCGGACCAGGTGCTGGACGACCTACGACGGCTGCTCGACGGGGACGGCATCGCGCTCGGCGAGTTCGGCGAGCCCGGCGCGACCGTGCTCGCGCTGTCCGCGCTCACCGGGGACGGTGTGGACGAACTGCGCGAGGCGCTCGGACAGTTCGTGGCCGAGCGCGGCGCGGCGGCGCGCCGCATCTCCGCCGATGTGGACGCCGCCGCGGCCCGGCTACGGCCCGTCTACGGGACCGGGCCGTTCACCGGACTCGGTGAGGAGGCGCGCGAGGAGTTCGCGGGGCGGCTCGCGGACGCGGTGGGCGCGACCGCCGTCGGCGAGGCCGCCGAACGTGCGTGGCTGCGCAACGCCGACCGTGTGTGCGGTACGCCCTGGATGGGGCTGTGGCGGTGGTTCCGGGAGCGGCGTGAACCGTCCACGGGGCGGCTGCCGGTGCGCGTTCCGGCGGACGGCGAGGCGACCGAGCGGCAGCGTGTCGAGCAGGCCGTGCGGACGGTGGCGGACCGGGCCGCGGCCGGACTGCCGGCGCCCTGGGCGCAGGCGGTGCGCGAGGCGGCGGCGCGTGGCGCGCAGGGGCTGCCGGAGGCGTTGGACGAACTGTCGGTGCGCGCCGCCATGCCGCATGGGCGGCCGCCCCGGCCCGGTTGGTGGCCCTTCGCCGTGCTCGCCCAGACGCTGATGACACTGCTTCAAGTCGTCGGCGGCCTGTGGCTGCTGGGGCGGGTCGGCGGGTTCACGCCGCCGGACCTTGGCGTGGCGGCGTCGCTGACGGCGGTCGGTGTCGTCGGGGGACCGGCCGTCCAGTGGGGCTGCCGGATCGCCGCGCGCGGGCCGTCCCAGCGGTACGGACTTGAGGCGGAACGCCGGCTGCGGGAGGCGGCCGCCGGGTGCGGAAGGGCCCGGGTGCTGGATCCGGTGGCGGCGGAGCTGCTGCGGTACCGGGAGGTGCGGGAACAGTACGCGAGGGTCACCGGGACCGGTGTGGGGGCGGGGATGGGGTGAGCCCCGGAGGGGGCAGGATCACCGGAGGGCCTGGAGGACCGGACGGGGACGGCCGGAGGGCGGGAAGGCCTGGACGGAGGCGGCCGGAGGGCGGGAAGGCCCGGACGGAGGCGGCCGGAGGATGCGCTTCCGGGATGGGAGATGCCCATGAGATGCCCATTCCGGGGCGTCAATGCGAGGCGGAGCGACTCGTTCGGGTGGCGGAGTTGTCCACAACCGGGCGGTAGCCCACAGCGCTCGGCGGGCTCGGCCCGACGGAGGCAGTCTGATCCCACGGCGATCGCGGTGAACGCGGTCGTCGTACGGAGGCGGCAGCACGCGGCATGGCGTGCCCGCCACGGCAGACGCAGCCGTACGGGACGGGCCCGTACGCGTTCCGTCCCGGCGCGGAAGTCGGGGTGAGGGAGGGGTTTCGCATGAACGAGACGACGGTGTGCGTGGTCGGGAACGTCGCCACACAGCCGGTGTACCGGGATTCGCCGACGGGTCCCACGGCACGCTTCCGGCTGGCGGTGACGGCGCGGTATCTGAACCGCGAGAAGAACGAGTGGACGGACGGGCACACGAACTTCTTCACGGTGTGGGCCCGGCGCTCGCTGGCCACGAACGTCGCCGCGTCCGTGGCGGTGGGCGATCCGCTCGTCGTCCAGGGGCGGTTGAAGGTGCGCACCGAGCAACGGGACGGGCAGGGCTGGCTGTCCGCGGACCTCGACGCGGTGGCTATCGGCCACGATCTGTCGCGCGGCACGTCGGCCTTCCGCCGTTCCTCAAGGCCCGAGGTGCACTCCGGGGCACAGCCCGGCGCGACACCGCAGTCCGAGCCGAACTGGGAGACGGAGACGGAACCGGCGCGTCGGCCACGGACGACGGGCGAGCCCGGCGCCGAAGCCCCTTCCCAGCCGCATTCCCGCTTTCGACACCAACCCGGCCCACAAGCAGTCGGGGTGACGTGACATCAGTCCCACTACCCCCTCCATGCGGAAGTGTCGCCTATCGGGGAGTCTGTCGCCCGCTGCCCGAACGATCCCCGTGGATTTATCGATAAGTGCAGCCTGCAAACTGTGCGGGCGATAACGATTCCGAGTCGGATCGGTTATCCGGCGATATGACTGGGGAGAGGGGTGCATCGCGTCCCTAGGATGCCGGGCATGGCTCTCGGGGCTCCTGATTCCGCTGGTGGGACCGCATCCCACCTCGCAACGGGCCCTGCTCGAAGGGGAATTCTGTGTTTTCTTCGTTCTCTGCGTCGTCCGCGCGCAGGCGAGGGGCCGCCGCCCGCCTCGCCGCCGCGACGCTGGTGTCCGGACTCGTCGCGGCGGCCCTGCTGGCCACCGCGGGCGCGGCGGCCGCCGACGACACCCCGCAGAGCGAGGGGGGAGCGACCGCGACGATAGGCGCCCTCAAGACCTACGGGGCCGCCGTCATCCACGACGGCGGCAGGGACGAGCAGGTGCCCGCGGGGCTGTTCGAGATGTCCGTGGACTACGGCGGCAACCTGCAGACCTACTGCATCGATGTCCACAACCCGACCCAGAAGGACGCCAAGTACCAGGAGACGACGTGGAGCGGTACATCCCTCAACGGCAACAAGAACGCGGGTAAGATCCGCTGGATCCTGCAGAACTCCTACCCGCAGGTCAACGACCTGGCGGCGCTGGCGGACGAGGCGGGCGCCAGGGGCCTCACCGAGCAGGACGCGGCGGCCGGTACCCAGGTGGCGATCTGGCGCTACTCGGACGGCGTCGACGTGGACGCGGTCAATCCCCAGGCGGAGAAGCTCGCGGACTACCTGGAGAAGAACGCGCGGAACCTTCCGGAGCCCGCCGCGTCCCTGACCCTCGACCCGCCCGCCGTCTCGGGGCACCCCGGCGAGCGGCTCGGCCCGGTCACGGTGCACACGAACGCGGACGGCGTGACGGTGACGCCGCCGACGGACGCCATGGCGAGCGGGGTGAAGGTCGTCGATGCGGCCGGCAAGGAGATCACGTCCGCGGTCGACGGCAGCAGGATCTACTTCCAGGTGCCTCGGAAGGCGCAGGACGGTTCGGCCGAGCTGATCGTGCAGGCGTCGACCACCGTGCCGGTCGGCCGGGCCTTCGTCTCGGAGAGCCGCAGCCAGACGCAGATCCTCGCCGGCTCCAGCGAGTCGACCGTCTCGGCGACGGCGACGGCGAACTGGGCGGCGACGGGCGCGATACCCGCGCTGTCGGCCGAGAAGAACTGCGCCAGGAGCGGCGTGGACATCACCACGGTGAACAAGGGCGACGAGGCGTTCACGTTCGCGCTCATGGGGACCGAGCACATCGTCCCCGCCGGAAAGTCGCAGACGGTGACGGTCCCGTTGCAGGAGGACCAGGCCTACGACTTCACGATCAAGGTGCCCGGCGGCTACGCGAAGCGTTTCACGGGCGTCCTCGACTGCAAGACCGCGTCCAGCGCGGGCGGCCTGAAGGCGCAGACGGTCAGCGAGCCCGCCCCGGCGCTGGCGGGCGGTCCGACGGCCCCCGACGACAACCTCGCCGAGACGGGCGGCTCCAGCGTGACTCCGATCATCGCGGGCACGGCCATCGGCCTGGTCGTGATCGGCGGTGCGGCCCTTCTGCTGATCGGCCGGAAGCAGACCCCGACGCGCGACTGAGCACCCGGACCCCGCCTGCTGGGCGGCGGCGCGTGGTCCCCGGGCGCGGAGTAAACCGCCGGCCCGCCGGGTGACGCCGAGGAGAGTATGAGCGCATGGCCTTGTCCGGACCGCCGCCTCCCACCGTGCCGGTACCGGCACGGATCGCCGCCCTGGCCGGTGACCGGCCGTTGCTGCCCGTGTGGCGGAACGAGCTGGGCGGATTGACCTTCCGGATCGGCGACGGGGACGGCCGGCTGTTCGCCAAGTGGGCTCCGGCGGGCTCCCGGCTGGACCTGGCCGGCGAGGCCGAACGCCTGCGATGGGCCGGCCGCTTCACGACCGTGCCCCGTGTGCGGGACCAGGGGGCGGACCAGGACGGAGCCTGGCTCGTCACCCATGAGCTGCCGGGTGAGAACGCCGTCACTCCTCGGTGGACGGCGGACCCGGCGACGGCCGCGCGTGCGCTGGGGGCGGGTCTGCGCGCCCTGCACGAGCGGCTTCCCGTGGCCGAGTGCCCCTTCAGCTGGTCTGTCGACTCCCGCCTGGAACGCGCTCGCCGCGCAGGCATCACATCGCCGGCGGACCTTTCCGCACCGCCGCCGGTCGACCGTCTGGTCGTGTGCCACGGCGACCCCTGTGCGCCGAACACGCTGCTCCGCGAGGACGGCACCTGGTCCGGCCATGTCGACATGGGCGCCCTCGGTGTCGCCGACCGCTGGGCCGACCTGGCCGTCGCCACCTGGAGCACGGAGTGGAACTACGGGCCGGGCTGGGAGGACACCCTCCTCGACGCCTACGGAGTCGCCCCCGACCCCGAGCGGACGGACTTCTACCGCCGCCTGTGGTGGGCGACTTGACGTACCGCGCCACCCGGATCAACGGGAGGCCCGGCGCCGCCGCTCGTACACCGTCCCTGCGCCCGCTGCCACGGCACCGGGGACGACGAAGGCGACAGCGTCCCGGGGCACGACGTCGGACCGGCCGAGGACCGCGTCCATCACCAGGACCACGGTGGTTCCGCTGACGGTCACCACAAGAAAGAAACCCAGGAAGTACTGCCACAGCGGCAGTTGCGGTCGGCTCACGGAGAGCATCATGTCCCGCCGTCACCTCTGCTGCTCCGGCAGCCGGGCCTGGCGCCGAATGATCAGGCCGGGCTCCGGTGTTCCACAGACTCCCGCCACGACCCGCGCCGGGTGCTCGGCGGCGATGTCGCACCGGGACACGGCGCCCCGATCACGCCATCACGCACTGTTGCCTTTCAGGCACGCGGACGAGCGACCGGCGCCGACAGCGAAACCCCAGGTCAGAGCCGCCCGACCATACGGGTTTCCGTCCAGGGGTGGCGGTCGGGCAAGATGGGGTGTATCTGCCCACTGCCAGATTTCAAGCTGCCGGACGGTTTCTCTTGGCTGAGTTCATTTACACCATGCGCAAGGCGCGCAAGGCGCACGGCGACAAGGTGATTCTCGACGACGTCACCCTGAACTTCCTCCCGGGTGCCAAGATCGGCGTCGTCGGTCCGAACGGCGCCGGCAAGTCGACCGTCCTCAAGATCATGGCGGGTCTGGAACAGCCGTCGAACGGTGACGCGTTCCTGACGCCGGGCTACACCGTCGGCATCCTGCTCCAGGAGCCCCCGCTGAACGAGGAGAAGACCGTCCTGGAGAACGTCCAGGAGGGCGTCGCCGAGATCAAGGGCAAGCTCGACCGGTTCAACGAGATCGCCGAGCAGATGGCGGTCGAGTACACCGACGCGCTCATGGACGAGATGGGCAAGCTCCAGGAGCAGCTCGACCACGCGGGCGCGTGGGACCTGGACGCGCAGCTGGAGCAGGCCATGGACGCCCTGGGCTGCCCGCCCGGCGACTGGCCCGTCACCACCCTCTCCGGCGGTGAGCGCCGCCGCGTCGCGCTGTGCAAGCTGCTGCTGGAGCAGCCCGACCTGCTGCTGCTCGACGAGCCCACCAACCACCTCGACGCCGAGTCGGTGAACTGGCTGGAGCAGCACCTCGCCAAGTACGAGGGCACCGTCGTCGCCGTCACCCACGACCGGTACTTCCTGGACAACGTCGCCGGGTGGATCTGCGAGGTGGACCGCGGCCGTCTCCACGGCTACGAGGGCAACTACTCCAAGTACCTGGAGACCAAGGCCGCCCGTCTCAAGGTCGAGGGCCAGAAGGACGCCAAGCGCCAGAAGCGCCTGAAGGAAGAGCTCGAGTGGGTCCGCTCCAACGCCAAGGGGCGGCAGGCCAAGTCCAAGGCGCGTCTGGCCCGCTACGAGGAGATGGCGGCCGAGGCCGAGAAGATGCGGAAGCTGGACTTCGAGGAGATCCAGATCCCGCCGGGGCCGCGCCTGGGCAACGTCGTGGTCGAGGTGGACAAGATCAGCAAGGCGTTCGGGGAGAAGGTCCTCGTCGACGAGCTGTCCTTCACGCTGCCGCGCAACGGCATCGTCGGCGTGATCGGGCCGAACGGCGCGGGCAAGACCACGCTGTTCAAGATGATCCAGGGCCTGGAGCACCCCGACTCCGGTTCGATCAAGGTCGGCGACACCGTCAAGATCTCGTACGTCGACCAGGGCCGCGAGAACATCGACCCGCACAAGACGCTGTGGGAGGTCGTCTCCGACGGGCTCGACTACATCAACGTCGGCCAGGTCGAGATGCCCTCGCGGGCGTATGTCTCCGCGTTCGGCTTCAAGGGCCCCGACCAGCAGAAGCCGGCCGGTGTCCTCTCCGGTGGTGAGCGCAACCGCCTCAACCTCGCGCTCACCCTCAAGCAGGGCGGCAACCTGCTGCTCCTCGACGAGCCGACCAACGACCTGGACGTGGAGACGCTGTCCTCGCTCGAGAACGCGCTCCTGGAGTTCCCGGGCTGTGCCGTGGTCATCTCCCACGACCGGTGGTTCCTGGACCGCGTCGCCACCCACATCCTCGCCTACGAGGGCGACTCCAAGTGGTTCTGGTTCGAGGGCAACTTCGAGTCGTACGAGAAGAACAAGATCGAGCGCCTCGGCCCGGACGCGGCCCGTCCGCACCGTGCCACCTACAAGAAGCTGACCCGGGGCTGATCTTGCGGCACATCTACCGCTGCCCGCTGCGCTGGGCGGACATGGACGCATACGGCCACGTCAACAACGTGGTGTTCCTCCGGTACCTGGAAGAGGCCCGTATCGACTTCCTGTTCCGCCCGGACAAGCAGTTCAAGCAGGGGTCCGTGGTGGCACGCCACGAGATCGACTACAAGCAGCAGCTGGTCCACCGGCACGCGCCGGTGGACATCGAGCTGTGGGTCACGGAGATCAAGGCGGCGTCCTTCACCCTCGCCTACGAGGTCAAGGACAAGGACCCGGAACGGATCTACGTCCGGGCCTCGACGGTGATCGTGCCGTTCGACTTCGAGGCCCAGCGGCTGCGCCGGATCACGTCCGAGGAGCGGGAGTTCCTCGCGGAGTACATGGACGACGAGGAGGAGGCCGTCGCGGTATGACGGTGCTCCACCTCTCCGACGACAGGGAGGCGGCGGACCTGGCCGCCTTCCTGGCCCGGCTGGTCCACTACGACCGCGGCGCCGCGGTGCGGCTGCAGACGACCGGGACGGCGCTGGCGGTCTTCGGGCGGCCGCCCTCGTTCGAGGTGCTCGCGATCCGCGCGGTGCGGCTCGCCAAGCCGTACGAGGACGGGCTGGAGGCCCGGCTCGACCGGACCGTGTCGGCCGGTGAGTTCCTGGAGTCCGTCGACGAGCCGGCGGCCACCGCCGCCGTGCC
>NZ_JBHUDX010000151.1:0-523 GCF_042678285.1 Streptomyces caeni | reverse complement strand
GCTGCCCGGCCGGGAACTGCCCGGCATCGGCTCGGCGATGCCCGAGCACGGCAAGCGCCACGCCCATGCCTGAACCATGAGGAGCATCCCCACGCTCACCGCCGCCCACGGCGACAACGCCGTCCCGGTCGACGACGGGGGATTCTTCACCGACCCCGGCCGGTGGACCGAGCCCATGGCCGGGCAGATCGCCCGCGAAGCCGGCGTCGAGACGCTGGCCGACCGGCACTGGGAGGTCATCCGCTTCATGCGCGAGCAGTACGCCGCCAAGGGCCCCGGCCCCACCGTCCGCGTACTCGGCAAGACCTCCGGCGTCAGCGTCAAGGAGCTCTGCCGGCCCTTCCCCAAGGGGCCGGCGAAGACCGCCGCGAAGATTGCCGGGACCCCCGAGCCCCGCAACCGCATCTGAGAAGGAGAGGGCCCGCCATGGCCGCCACCGCCACGATCGAGAAGGTCTCGGTCATCGTCTCCAAGGGTTCCCTGGAAGGGATCTACCCGGCCCTGATCATGGCCAACGGCGCCC
>NZ_JBHUDX010000150.1:0-3475 GCF_042678285.1 Streptomyces caeni | reverse complement strand
CCGCAGGAGCGACGGCCGGCGCGGCGGGCGCCGCGGGTGCGGCCGGAGCCGCCGTGGTGGCGCCTGCGGCCCCCGCGGCCGCGGTACCCGCCGGGGCCGAGGCGGCAGCGGCCCCCGGCTTGTAGTCGGCGAAGAAGTCCCACCAGGCGCGGTCTACCGAATTCGGGTCCTGGAGGTACTGCTGATAGATCTCGTCGACGAGCCACTCGTTGGGACCGAACGCGGCGGCGGGATTCTTCCCGGCCTGGGCGTCGGTCGTGGTGGAACTCGAGTTACTGGGGGACTGTGGCGACACGGCGGTAACCGCCCTCTTCCGCTTCACAAGGTGATTGGACAGCGGGAATAAAGGCTACGCCTCTGGGGCCGTGAAGGTCAGGTCAGGCCGGTTCATCGTCGTGTAAGTCACATCGGAAACTGTGTTTCGGGGCTGGAAATGGCGGGAAACAAGCGAGGTTCCGGTGTGGAAGGGATACGGCGATCCCGGCCCGGTGCTCAGAGGGCGCGGGCCTGTGCCTGATCACACGTGTCCGTCTGCAGGAACACACGTTGATCTTGTGGCTCCGGTTCGAACTTTACGTCAACCCGGCTAGGACGGTTCTCCGGGAAGGGTGACCTGGATCCGGCAGCCGCGAGGGGATTCGGCCACACCGATCCGGCCGCCGTGCAGATCCACCGCCCAGCGGGCGATCGCCAGGCCTAGGCCCGTGCCGCCGTCGCTGCCGGGCCCGTGCGGGGCGCTCACGGCGCCGCGGTTGAAACGCTCGAAGACCCGGTGCCACTCCGACTGAGGGATACCGGGGCCCTCGTCCAGCACCTCCAGCTCCAGGGAGTCCGGAGCGGCACCGCCGCGGGCCTTCACCGTCACACGGCCGTGCGGAGGGCTGTGCTTGACCGCGTTGTCGATCAGGTTGGCGACGACCTGGTGGATGCGCTCCGGGTCCGCGTACGCGGTCAGCTCCGGCGGGGAGACGTCGAGGTGCATATGGATGTCCGTACGGGGGTGACTGCCTGCGCCCGAGGCGATGCCCCCGCGCGTGGAGGACATTATCTGCGCCTCCTTGAGGACGCCCGAGAGGTACGGCCAGACCTCGAAGCGGCGCTTCCTCAGCGGGACGACGCCGTTGTCCAGGCGCGAGAGGTCCAGCAGGGTCTCCACCAGGCGCCCGAGCCGCTCCGTCTGCTTCAGTGCCGTGCGCATCGTCTCCGGGTCGGCGGCCGAGATGCCGTCGACGATGTTCTCGAGCACGGCGCGCAGGCCGGCGATCGGCGTGCGCAGCTCGTGCGAGACGTTCGCCACCAGCTCCTTGCGCTGGCGGTCCTGGGCCTCCAGCTCGTCGGCCATCAGGTTGATCGTGCCCGCCAGGTCGCCCAGCTCGTCCCGCCGGTTGGCGCGGACCCTGCGGGTGTAGTCGCCGTGCGAGATGGAGCGGGCCACCGTGTTCATCTCGTCCAGCGGAGCGGTGAGCGAGTGCGCCACGAACTGGGTGATCAGAAGCGTGGCGATCATCGAGAACACGGTGATGAACCGCAGCTCCGTCTTGGTGTGCACCGCGATCATCGACAGACCGGTGGTGATGAGGACCGAGACGACGACGAGGATGCCCAGCTTCGTCTTGATCGAGAACGGGCGCAGTCCGCCCCAGGACGGCCCCGGGTCTTTTTGCGGTGCCGCCGGCCCACCGCTCATGGCGCCGGCGTCTCCAGGGCGTAGCCGACGCCGTGCACGGTGCGGATCCGCTCCGCGCCGATCTTGCGCCGGAGCGCCTTGATGTGGCTGTCCACGGTGCGGGTGCCGGAGGCGTCCGCCCAGTCCCACACCTCCGCGAGCAACTGCTCGCGGGAGAGCACGGCGCGGGGCGTGTTCGCCAGGCACACGAGCAGGTCGAACTCGGTGGGCGTCAGATGGACGTCCTCGCTGCGCACCCGGACCCGGCGCTGCGCGTGGTCGATCTCCAGTTCACCGAGGCGCAGGATGCCGCTGCGCGGCGTCGCGGCGGCCAGCGCGGCCCGCTCCACCCGGCGCAGCAGCACATGCACCCGCGCCGCCAGCTCACGCATCGAGAACGGCTTGGTCATGTAGTCGTCGGCGCCGACGCCGAGCCCGACCAGCATGTCCGTCTCGTCGTCGCGCGCGGTGAGCATCAGCACCGGCACCGGGCGCTGCGCCTGCACCCGGCGGCAGACCTCCAGACCGTCGAAGCCGGGCAGCATGATGTCGAGGATCAGCAGGTCGGGCTGCCACGCCTCGGCCGTGTCGACCGCCGCCGGACCGTCGCCTGCCGTTTGCACGAGGAAGCCCTCGGCGCGCAAGCGGGCGGCGATGGCGTCGACGATCGTCGGGTCGTCCTCGACCACCAGAACCCGCCGTTGGGCGCCGGGGGTCGCCGTCGTGCCGTTGTGGGAGGTGTGTGTCTGCTCCATCGCCCGCCCCTGGGTTGCTTTCCGGAATCCGTGGGGTGATCCCATGACTGCGCTTGACGCTTGAATGATCCGCGTCAGGGAAGCAGCGTACGGGGAGTTACCGCGAGTCGGCTATCCAGGTCGGACAGCCAGGTGCACGGCGTCGGGTACGCCCCGGGCAACCGGGACCTCTTCGGTACGCACCTGCTGGAACCCGGCATTCCAGAGGGTTCCTTCAAATTCCGGAGAGGGCTGCGCCGACCACACCGCGAGCACTCCGCCGGGCCTCAACGCCCTTGCGCAGCTTGCCAGTCCGGACGTCGAGTACAGGCTGTCGTTGCCCTTCGTGACTGTCCAGCCGGGGCCGTTGTCGATGTCGAGGCACAGTGCGTCGTACGTTTCCGATGTCTCATTGACGTATGCGACGAGATCCGCTTCCAGCACGCGGGTGCGCGGGTCGGCGAGGGCGTCCGCGGAGAGCGCGGACAGCGGGCCGTCCAGGTGCCAGTCGATGACGGCGCGCTCGCGCTCCACGACCGTGATGCCTCCCCAGTGGGGGTCCGCGGCGGCGTGTGCGAGCGAGAAGCCGACGCCGAGCCCGCCGATCAGCACGCTCGGGCCGGGTCTGTCGTCCAGGGCGTCGCGGGCGGCGTCGACGAGCAGCCGTTCCGAGCGCCCGTCGGAGGTGTCCATCAGGAAGCAGCCGTTCGCGATGATCTGGAGTAACTCGCCGTGGCGCCGCAACACGACCTCGCCGTGGGGGCCCTGGCGCCGGTCCAGGACCCGGGGTGCGTCGTGGGTGTCGTACCGATGAGGCATGGGCTTCATTCTGGTGACGGGGAGACGCCGGGGGCGAGGGATTTTCCCGATGGGGCACCCGGCCGAACGTCTGTGCTCCTGTCGCGCGCGTGTCGTGCACGCCGCTGAGACCTCGGCGCGGGGCGCCGGCGACGGTCCCGCCGACGCGGCCGGTGACGATGTGGCTGGTGCTGGCGTGGCCGGCGTCGATGTGGCCGGCGCCGACGCGGCCGGTGCCGACGCGGCCGGTGCCGATGCGGCAGACGCCGACGCCGAG
>NZ_JBHUDX010000149.1:0-3060 GCF_042678285.1 Streptomyces caeni | reverse complement strand
TCCGGGTAAGCCGGGTGACCTAGGAACATTCCTCCAAGTTCCTCCCTATTGAGTAGGGGATACGACGAAGCGCCTCACGGCGCACCGGTGTAGGTGATGTCGCCGCACCAGCGGGTGTCGACCGTGGCCGGGTCGGGCCGGAAGTCGCGCAGGACCAGGTCGGGGCGGGTGGCCGCCTGCGGGTCGGAAATCGTGGTGCGGTGCCGACGTCGGCGGCGTCGGCCGGTCAGTCCGGCCTGTCGCCTGAGCCGGGCCACCCTGCGACGCCCGCAGCCGGCGCCCTCACGCTTGAGTACGACGTGGACGCGCGGGGCTCCGTAGGTTCCACGGGACTGCTCGTGCACGGCCATGATCTGCTCGTTCAGCTCAGCGTCCCGCACCGCGCGGGGTCCAGGGACGCCGGTGTGGCGAGCATAGAAGGCGGCTCGGGAGACCTTGAGCAGTTCACACGCCCGCTTGACGCTGTGACCAGCGGCTTTCTCCGCCGCGATGAACGGGTGCACCGTCACCGGGTCTCCTTCGCGAAGAAAAGCCGTCGCACGCTTGAGGATCTCCACGTCCTCCCGCAGCCTGCGGTTCTCCCGCCGCAGTGCGGCCAGTTCCTCACGTTCGCTGCCGGTCAGGCCGCCCCGCTCGCCGGCGTCGACGTCGGCCTGCTCGACCCAGTCCCGCACTGCTGTCTCGGTCAGGTCGAAGTCCTTGGCGACCTGACCGACCGAGCGGTCGCCACGTCGGCACAGTTCGACGATCCCGGCCTTGAACCCCGGTGTGAACGAGCGGCGAGGGCGACGCTCCTTCTTCCCGCTGCTCTCCACGACGGACATCATCCTTCTGGCGCCGGAGCCCCTGATCTCCGATGTCCGTCAAAGCGGATCAAGCCCAGTCTCGGTGTCGCACGGGACGGCGTACAGGCCGGTGATCTCGTTGTTGGTCGGCGCCGGTTCCACGACGGCGGCAGTTCCGGCGCGTGGGACGGGACCGGCCATGTCCTCGGGCCTGCCGGTGGAGGCGTAGTGGAAAGTGCCCTCTGTCGGGGGTGATCCGAGGAGCCTGGCCCGCCCCGCCTACCGGCTTCCTGCCAACCGGGACCCCTCCGGTGTGCGGCGGTAGAGGACCGATCGGCCGGACCGGGCGCGGGCGACGAGGCCGGCCCGGTGCAGTACGCCAAGGTGGTACGAGACCGTGGCAGGGCTGAGGAAGTGACGTGCCGCCAGCTGCGCGGTGGAGGCGGGTTGGGCCAGCGCGGCGAGCAGCCCGGCTCGGGTGGGGCCGAGCAGCCGGGCCATCTCGGCGGAGGGTGCTGCCGGGGCGATGGTGTCGGCAATGACCTTGTCGCGCACGGGACAGACGAGCATCGGGGGCCGGTCTTGCTTGCGCGTCGGGTCCATTGCCACGCCCGGCCCAGGCGCGACGAGTGACGGCACGACGATTACCAGGGGTACGGGCAGCGCGATCCGGAACCGGCTCTCGACGCGCAGGGTACCGTCGGCCCACCGGATGCCGGGGTGCAGGGAGTTGAAGAGCCTCGCCGCTCCGTGCCGGGCCAGCACGCCGGCGCAGCGGTCGACCTCCGCGTCGAGGGCGGCCTTGGCGGCCTCCCAGTGCGGGGCGAAAGCCAGCTCCCAGTAGCGCCGCATCTCCTCCGCCGCCTGCCGGGCCACATGCGCACCGCCCCGGGCCATGGCCCGCTGCACCCCCGGCGGCAGCTCGGAACCGGCGAGGCCGTTGCGCGGCCGGCCGTCACGCAACGCCTCCAGCTCGCCCAGGACACGCCCGGGCGGGGTGCACCGGACCCGCTCCAGCTCCTCCTCGACGGTGGGGGAGGGCCGGCAGGGATGCGGGCTGAGGAAGTCGGGCACGTATCCGCCCCCGTCCAGGGCCAGTTCGGACAGGAGTGGCAGCCGAGCCCGGCGCAGCACGCGCCGTGCACGTGCGACCCATGGATCGGCGTCCGGGGCCGGTCGCAGGCCCCAGGGCAGCAGCGTCGCGACGACCTCGTGCAACGGCGAGACCGCGAAGCGGGAACGGGCGAGCCCGGCGGCGTCCACGGTGAGCTCGATCATGACCCTCCCGCTGTCCGGTCCTGCTGGTCCCGCGGCCGTGTCTTCGAACCTGCTCGAATCGTCGCACGGAACGTCGCGGTGGCAGGCCTGATCGGCGCAGGCTGGTGCCCGCGGTTTGGTGGCCGTGAAGGTTCCGGGCATGAGCCCAAAACAAGGAGGAGTCATGAATTCCCGTACTAAGCGGATCAAGCTGGCTGCTGGCACGATCGGCACACTGACTGCCGCCGTCCTTGCTGTGGGCACCTCGCCCGCTGCCGCAAGCGGGACCTACAGCGGCCGTCCCTACGTCTACGGGGCAGGCGACTTCAGCAACGACTGGGGCGATGAAGGCATCTTGTCGACCAGCACACACACATACTCCAACGCCACATGTCTGTGGCAGAAAATCCTTTGGGCGGACGGCTTCCTCGGCTCTCGCTCGGACGTCGACGGCATCTTTGGAAGCGCAACTAGGGACGCGACCCGGGCATGGCAGAGGTACCACGGACTGTCCGATGACGGAGTAGTCGGCAAGGCCACATTCGGAGTAGCGGATGGAGGGCTGAGGGACTGGGACGGCAACGGTGCCCTCGACACCTTCGACGGCTACAGGTGGAACTTCAGCGTCTGGCGCGACAGCAAGGGCCGGTACGGCTTCAACGACGGCTACGACAACAAACGGCTCGCCGGCTACGACTACCGGACCTGTAGCTGACGTCGCTGTTTGCGGCCATCAGCAAAGGACTGACGTGACCGCCGGAACTACAGCTTGACCGCACACCCCAGGCATCTGCCAGGTGCCGCAGGGCCCATGCCGTGTCCGGCCGGTTGTTGAACCGGCCGGACACGGGCTCACGCCCAGAGCCGGATGCGGTGAAAGCCGCACGACCGGTTCGGGCCGGTGGCTCGGGGAAACGGAACAGCGGCAACGCAGTCACCGCGCCCCGAGCCGACCACACAGCCTCAGAGGGCGGTATGTGACGTAGTGCCGCGTTTGTTGTCGCTGGAACGTGTGGCA
>NZ_JBHUDX010000148.1:0-1302 GCF_042678285.1 Streptomyces caeni | reverse complement strand
AAGCCCCCGCGCGCAGGCGATCTACCAAACTCCTGATCCGAACTCCAGACAGGACCTAGGTCCAGCGACTCGAAGCGCTCGCAGAGCATCCTTGCGACGTGGGCCTCCTCGGCAGCCACCGTGCCGAAGGACCAACCGTCGTCAAGGACTGTAGCGACCGCCTGCCGCACCGCCTCCGGATTGTGCCCGGCGAGTCCAACGCTGTAGTCGCCCAGGTAGTCGAGGTACTCATAACCGTCGACATCGGTCAGCCAGCATCCGGCGGCCGAGGCAACTGCGAACGGGAAGGGATCGAAGTCCAGCACCGAGCGCGTGGTGCCCGACGGCAGGAAGGAACGGGCGTCCTTGTGCAGACGCTCGCTGACCGGACGCTTGGCGGCGTACCGCTGGTAGGCGCTCTCAAGCACGTGGGAAATCATGGCACTCTCCATTGTCGGCCGTGCGGGCCGGTGGTTCAGGGACGGGGGCAGGGGTGGCGGGCAGCGACCTGGTGAGCCAGATCCCGCAGGCGAGGACGCCGCCGGCGAGTACTGGAGCTAGCCAGAGGTACGGACTGTCGGTCTCCGCGGTGCCACCCAGCACCAGCGACGAGGCGGCTGCTGCGGTGATGATGACAGCGCGGATGATCGCGTTGACCCGGCCGAGCAGGTCCTTAGCGATGGAGGTATAGCGGTACTCGTTGGTGGTGACGTTCATTCCGCCCTCGCCCATAGACAGCAGGGTGAATCCGGCGATGACGGCGGGTGCGGAGCCGAACAGCATGAATGCGCCGCCGAGCCCGCATACACAGAACCAGATGCCGATTCGGGTCTCCAACCCTCTGCCACGCGCCACCCGCGGGGTGATCCAGGCACCTGCCGCAGCACCGAGCGCCCCGACGCCGAGGGCGACGCCCGCGGCCTGTGGACCCCAGCCCCAGTGGGTCTGAGCGAGGACGATGAGCACGGTGGGCACAGCCCCTGCCCCGAGGTTGAACACGGCGAGCGCGGCGGTGAGCCTGCGCACCTTGCGCAGCTGCCAGAACGAGCTGAAGCCGTTGCGCAGCATCTGCCGGAACAAGCTCGGCCCCTGGTCGGGGGCAGACCGCACCGGCAGCGTCAAAGCGGCCGTCGCGGTCGCCAGGAAGGTGGCGGCGTCTATCCACAGCGCCGCCCTGGGGCCGAGAGTATCGATCACCACACCGACCATGGCGGGACCGATGAAGCGCACGCCGGAGATAGTGGTGGTGTACCAGCTGTAGGCCTTGGTCAGAGGGCGGTATGTGACGTAGTGCCGCGTTTGTTGTCGCTGGAACGTGTGGCA
>NZ_JBHUDX010000147.1:0-3256 GCF_042678285.1 Streptomyces caeni | reverse complement strand
CAAGCCCCCGCGCGCAGGCGATCTACCAAACTCCTGATCCGAACTCCAGACAGGACCTAAGGCGGTCGGGGTGGAGATCGGTGTCAGCCAGTGGTCTGTGGAGCGCTACCGTACCGGGGAGCGTGAACACCCGTCTGAGGACATCGCCGACCGGATCGACGCCGCGGTACGGGCCCGCTGGCAGCCCCGGATCCGAGGGCGCCGCCGCAAGCAGGCCGCCATCAGCAGCGGGATCACCGTTGAAACGAGGGCCCGCTTCGGCTGCACCGCGCCGATCGGCACCACCGACGACGGCCGGGTGCGGCGGCTGAGCGTCCACCTCCCCCCGGCCTACGCCCGCCGCATGTTCGACGCCCAGCGACGGGGTGCCAGTGACCAGCAGATGCGTGACATCGTCGCCGGAGGGCTGCAGGAGGTGTACTTCAGGGACGGCGGACGGCGCGCTGCGGGCCTCGTGGTGGTCTTCACCGACATCGGCTATTTCGGCGTTTCCTTCTGAGAAGGTCATGCGCTGTCTGTGTGCCGAAGCATGGTGGCTGTACCCGGGAAGGCGGTCATGGATCCACGCGGCGGGGACTGCCGGACACGCCGGCGTGCTGCTTCGCCGCCCTCGCGGTGCCGGGCGGTGAGACGCTCACCGGACGGCAGGAAGAACTGGCGTGGGCGGTGCTCGAGGCCGTGCTGCCGGCCGGCCTGCCGCCGTACGACATCGAGGCGGCCGCGGACGGGGAGGAGAGGGGCGTGGCCCTGGTACCGGAGGGCCACCGCACGCTGAGGGCGGTGTGGCAGCAGGACCGGCGGCTGCCCGCTACCTGCCCGTGGGGCTGGGCGATGCCCAGCAGGGCGCCGTGAACCCGGCCTTGCGCACGATCCTGTCGGCACACTGGTTTGGGATCGCTGACGGTCCGCTGGGCGAGGCTCCCCTCGTCCTCGGGCTCACCCGCCACGACGGGTGAGCCCGAGCGGCTCCATCAGCGTGGTTGTGGCGGGTGGATGATGATGGCGGCGATCGCCAGACGCGGCCGCTGCTGGGGGAGCAGGTGGTCATTGCGCGGTGAACCGTGCAGGTGATGCAGCGCTGTGAGCCGTCGCCGGCAGACCAGACCCCCACCTTCGTACTCATACAGACAGTCGTCCGACACCCTGGCCACTTTGGGGGAGTCTCTTCAGCTTCAGGCGTGACTGGGTGTACTCGAACAGTCTTGGTGGACATCGGACTTCTCTGTGAAGCTATGGCGATGACCACCACACCAGCATGGGAGCAGCGCTCCGCCGACCTGTGGGCCGCCATCGGCGGCTTCGACCCCGCCGACTTCCGCGCGAAGATCGGGGCGCTGGCCGACGAACTCCCCGAGGGCCACCCGGTCGCGTACTTCGAGCGTGCGTCGGCGAACGACTCAACCGGCGAGGGCGAGGCGGCCGTACCGCTCTACCGGAAGGCGCTGGAGGCCGGGCTGACCGGCGAGCGCAGGCGGCGGGCCGTGATCCAGATGGCGAGTACGCTGCGCGCGCTCGGGGACGCCGGGGCGAGCATCGAACTGCTTACCGCGGAGCGGGACAATGGTTCCGACCACCTTGACGATGCGGTCTCCGCCTTCCTGGCGCTCGCGCTGATCGACGCCGGCCGGGAACGCGAGGCGGCCGCGCTGGCCCTGGGAGCGCTCTCCAAGCACCTGCCGCGCTACAACCGCTCCCTCGCGAACTACGCGAAGATCGCGATCGGCGAGGAGCCGACGGCCTGAGGGCCGGGCTTAAGGCTCCACGGCCCTCCAGGGACTTCGGTCCCGCCCTCGTGGCATCTCCACCGGCGGCGGGGCCGTTCCCACCCTGCCCCGCGGCCAACATGTACGCGCGCGTGGTGTTCAACTTCCCGGCAAGGCGGCCGAGTCGGCGGAATCGGTAGGTTGAGTGCCGGGTGCTGATGCCGGGTGCTGATGCCGGGGAAGGGGGCCGCGGGGATGGGGCAGAAGCAGCAGGTGCGGGGTGCGGTGATTCCGGCCGGGCGGCTCGGGGAGCTGCTGGCGGACATGATGACCGGACGCCCCGCCTACCGGCATCTTGCAGGGGCCGTCCGCACGCTCATCCTCGACGGCCAGATCGCCGTCGACGCCCGGCTGCCCGCGGAACGGGAGCTGGCCCCCGCACTCGCGCTGAGCCGCACCACCATCAGCGCCGCCTACGAACTGCTGCGCAAGAGCGGGTACGCCCGCAGCCGGCGCGGATCCGGCACCTGGACCGCGCTGCCCGAAGGGGCGCTTCCCGCAGAGGAATCGGAGCCGGACGCCGCGCCGCTTCGCCCCCCGGGCGGTGCCGCGCTGCTGCCGCCGCCGGAGAGCGTCGTCGACCTCGCCACGGCCGCGCTGTCGATGCCCCAGGACGTGCTCGCCCTGGATCTCGCCGAGGCGGCCCTGCGGCTACCGCACCGCGCCCGCACCCCCGGCTACCACCTTTACGGGCTGCCCGAGCTGCGGAGTGCCGTCGCCGCCCGCTACACAGCCCGCGGCCTGCCCACGGACCGGGAGCAGATCCTCATCACCGCGGGCGCGCAGCAGGCTCTGAGCCTCACAGTGTCGCTGCTGTGCGGCCCCGGTGATCGGGTGCTCGTGGAGAGCCCGTCGTACCCGAACGCACTCGACGCGATCCGGCGCGCCCATCTGCGCCCCGTTCCGGTGCCGGTCACCGAGGACGGCTGGGACGGCGAGGTACTCACCTCCGCCCTGCGCCAGAGCGTGCCGCGACTGGCGTATCTCATCCCTGCCTTCCACAATCCCACCGGCAGTCTGATGCCGCCCGACCAGTGTGCCGAGGTGCTCTGCGCCACCCGCCGGCCCGGCACCTGGCTCGTCGTCGACGAGACACTCGCCGACATGGCTCTGGACACCGGGCCGCCGCCGCCGTTCGCCGCGTACGGGGCCGGCGGCGGGGCGGACCACGTCATCTCCGTCGGCTCGCTCAGCAAGTGCTACTGGGGCGGGCTGCGGGTCGGCTGGCTGCGCGCCTCACCGCGGCTCGTTGCCGAACTGGCCGAGCTGCGGGCGACGGTGGACGTCTCGGGCTCCGTGCTGGACCAACTGCTCGCCCTGTCGCTGCTGGATCGCGGGGACGGCTGGCTGGCCGACCGGGTCGACCAGGTGCGGCGCAGGCGCCAGGCACTCGTCACCGCGCTGGAGCACCATCTGCCGTGTCGTCGCCCAGTTTTTCTGAGAGGGCGGTATGTGACGTAGTGCCGCGTTTGTTGTCGCTGGAACGTGTGGCA
>NZ_JBHUDX010000146.1:0-2319 GCF_042678285.1 Streptomyces caeni | reverse complement strand
CCTTCCGCGTCATCCCTTGTTTTGCGGACGCACACGCCCTAGGGGGAGTGCGTCCCGCCTCCCAGGTGGGAGACGAGTGGGAGACAAGTGGGAGATGATCATGGCGTGGTGCTGCAATCAGGCGCTAGGAAATGCTAGTGCTCTGACCGGGATGGTTCACCGGGTTGCCGTTCGCGGTGCGGGCCTTGCGGGCGATTGGATGTGACGACATCCAATCTGATGCGTGGAGGTGCGGTGGCAGAGCCGGTCAAGGTCTGCAGACTGACCGATCAAGAAGGGCGGAAGCTTCAACAGATCGTGCGCCGGGGCAGCACCAGCACGGTGCGTTACCGGCGGGCGATGATGATCCTGGCCTCGGCCGGAGGTAACCGGGTTCCGGTGATCGCCCAACTGGTCCAGGCCGACGAGGACACCGTCCGCGACGTGATCCACCGGTTCAACGAAATCGGCCTGGCCTGTCTGGACCCTCAGTGGGCGGGAGGCCGTCCCCGCCTGCTCAGCCCTGACGACGAGGACTTCGTCATCCAGACGGCCACCACCCGCCCCCGTAAACTCGGCCAGCCCTTCACTCGCTGGTCCATCCGTAAACTCGCCTCCTACCTGCGCAAAGTCCACGGCAGGATGATCCGCATCGGCCGTGAGGCCCTGCGGACGCTACTGGCCCGACGCGGGGTCACCTTCCAGCGCACCAAGACGTGGAAGGAGTCCACCGACCCCGACCGCGACGCCAAGCTCGACCGGATCGAGCACGTCCTGGAGCACTTCCCGGACCGCACGTTCGCCTTCGACGAGTTCGGCCCGCTGGGCATACACCCCACCGGCGGCACCTGCTGGGCCGAACAAGGCCGGCCCGACCGGCTGCCGGCGACCTACCACCGCACCCACGGCGTCACCTACTTCCATGGCTGCTACTCCGTCGGCGACGACACCCTGTGGGGCATCAACCGCCGCCGCAAGGGCACGGCCAACACCCTCGCAGCCCTGAAGCCGATCCGGGCCGCCCGCCCCGACGGCGCCCCGATCTACATCATCCTGGACAACCTCTCCGCCCACAAAGGTGCCAAGATCCGCCGCTGGGCGAAGAAAAACAAGGTCGAGCTGTGCTTCACCCCGACCAATGCCTCCTGGGCCAACCCCATCGAGGCACACTTCGGACCGCTGCGGCAGTTCACCCTCGCCAATTCCCACCACTCCAACCACACCGTCCAGACCCGCGAGCTGCACCGGTACCTACGCTGGCGCAACGCCAACGCCCGCCACCCCGACGTGCTGGCAGCCCAACGACGCGAACGCGCCCGGATCCGCGCGGAGAAGGGCATCCGCTGGGGAGGACGGCCCCTGGCCACAGCGGCCTGACGGTCCCGGCACTGCGGTCACAGCGGCAGACAGCCGGGCCGCCGATCAGCTGACATGTGCGGCGATGATCCGTGCACACTCCATCGACTCGGCATGCGTGGTCTCCACCTCCAGGTCATAGACCATGCCCCGGTGGACGACCTCCGCCTGGGACGCCGCCATGCCGATGACCCGATCGCCTCGTGCGACCTCACGGCCTGCAGCTACCGCACTGTCGCATCGGACACCGACCCACAGCACCCGCAGTTCGCCCAAAGCCTTCTGCCATCGCTTCTGCGAGTCCGCTCCGCCGAGGAAGACCTCATCAACGATGACCCGGGCACCCGCACGGGCCATCGCAGCAACCCCCTCGATCCATGCCGCTTCCAGCGTCCGGAACTCCGGCCCGACGATCACCTGTCCGTCCGGAGCGAACTCGATCCCCGCATCCGACGCCTGCATGGACGCGGGCATGGCCTCAACCAGCGTGTCCGTCCCCAGGGCCAGCCACGGATCCGGCAGGACTGCCTGCAGACACCGAACGATCCCGGACTTCCCCGAGCTGGAACCACCGTTGAGAACGATCACCTCAGTCATCACCGCGCCACAGTAGAGGCACCGCAGCGACGCTCGAAACGGATTTCTACGAACGCTGCACCGCCCGCCACAACCCGGTGAACCTTCCCGGTCAGAGCACTAGGGGGTGTTTCGAAAGTCCCGCACAGCACCCACGGCGCCCGGCACGCTCCCCCAAGCTCTTCGAGCAGGGGGCACCCCCACTCGCCGCACCGGCCGAGACCCCGAGTACGTCCAGTACGAGGGCTTTCGTCCGGCACGCCGAGAGCACGCACCGGACACCGCGGGCACCGCACAGGACCTTCGAAACACCCCCTAGATGGCGCTACCTGTGTGGCCCTATTTCAGCCGCCGCTCTCGCCCGCGTGCGGGCTCAGCGCACCCGCGCTGACCAGCACAATAATCACC
>NZ_JBHUDX010000145.1:0-6633 GCF_042678285.1 Streptomyces caeni | reverse complement strand
AAGCCCCCGCGCGCAGGCGATCTACCAAACTCCTGATCCGAACTCCAGACAGGACCTAGGAACGTTCCTAGGCGGCCCACCTGTTTTCGTGTGCGTGTCCATCTGCGTGACTACCGCTCCGGACCCCGCTTGAAGATGCCGTCCATGACCACGGCGCCGGTCTGGATCACGGGCCGGATCTGCTTCCGGTAGACCTCCTCGGTCACGGCCGTACCAGAGTGCCCGACGAGCCGGGAGATCTCCTCCGGTGGGACGCCGCGCTCGGAGAGCAGGGAAGTGAAGCTGTGCCGGAGCTCCGAGGCGTCCAGTCATCGGCGTTGATCCCCTCGGCACTCTTCAGCCCCTGGCGGAAGGCACGCCGCAAGTGGCTCGCCTCGAGCAGCTTGCCCACGGCCGACGAGAAGACGAGCCCGTGTTCCTCCCACCGGTCGCCAGCGGCGAGCCGTTCCCAGCCCTGGTCTTCGAAGTGCTGCCAGAGGACCTGGCGGCGATCACCTTGCAGCCCGAGGAGCTCAAGGGCTTCGCGCCTCTCTCCCCGGAGCAGATCACTGAGCGCACGATCCCGCGACTAGCCCGACGCATCCTCGCGGCGGCCGAGGCCAGGATCGGCTCTGCGCCGGTGTACTTCGAGCATGGCCAGAGGCCCGAAAACCGAGCTGCGTGATCACGCAGGACACGCGCAATTGAGCGCCGGCGCTCACGAGCCCCACGTCAGGTCGTCGGGAACATCGGGCGTGGTGGGGGCCGAGGCGGCGCTGGTCCACGTCTGGTGCCGGTCGGCCGGAGAGTGTCCGGGAACGACAGCGGGGCCAAAGGCCGCGAGACGCGCTGCCGCCAGAACAGCGGACTTGATGGCGGCGGCCTTGACGAATCGCTTGGAAACGGACACAGCAAACCCCCGTGCGAATATCCCGAGTAGTGACGAGAAGAGGGATTCAGAAATCCTGGTGCCGGATTTCTGAAATGACCCTGCAGACGCCCTCTCTCCATGGCCGCCGGACCGCGCACGGCAATCGGAGCTGACGCGTCCGGGGTCAGTGGCGACTCTTCGGGAGCCAGCCGTTCTGGACCGCGTGCACTCCGGCCTGGAACCGGCTCCTGGCCTCCAGACGGTCCATCAGGTCCGCGGCGATACGCCGTGCCGTCCGCGGGGACACGCCCAGCCGCTTGGCCATCGCCTCGTCGGTGAGACCGCTCGCGAGCAGGCGCAGTGCCTCCGCTTCCTGCGGGGAGAGTCCACGGGAGTCCGCCGAAGGGGTGTCCCCGAGAGGGGCGGCGGTGCTCCACACCTGCTCGAAGAGCGCGCACAGCGCCGCCACGACACCCGGCCCGGTCAGCACCGCCGCGCCGGCGCGCGCGTCGGAGATGTCCGTCGGCAGGACGGCCAGATGCCGGTCGATGATGATCATGCGAACGGGCAGGGCGGGCGCGGTGCGTACGCGGCCGCCCCTGCTGTTCAGCCATGCCACGTGCTCCAGCGTGGGCTGATGGTTGCGCACGCTGTCCAGATACACGGTGCGCATCCGCACGCCACGGTCCAGCAGCGCCTCGTTGGGTCCGCGGCTCGCCTGGAGGTCCTCGGTCCTGTGGGCGCCTCCGGGCGCGAACGTCATGACCTCGGACCGGGCCTGCTCGCCCAGCCGGGCCAGCCTCAGGCGAATCGCGTCGGTCCCCACCAGTTGCTCGGACTCGGAGCCGCCCTGTCCCCGGTTGAGTACGGAGTACTCGGCGATCAGCTGGGCCGCGGCGGCCCGGGAAGCCTCCAGGCGTTCCTGCTGCGCGGCAAGATCTGCCTGACGCCGCGTCAGCAGAAGCTCCATCGCCACCTCTGGGCTCACCATCAGAAACTCGGCGCCTTCTCCCACTGACGGCCGGATGAGGGACAGTGAGCTGAGGGCGTCGAGACTTTCCCGGACGTCGGAATCACCCATTCCGAGCCGTTTCGCGAGCGCGGTGACGCCTTCCGACGGATGTACCAGCATCGCCCGGTAAACCTGTTCCGAGCGGTCATCAAGTCCCAGTGTCTCCAGCATGGGCCCCCCTCCGATCAACCGATCCCCGCATGGCACAGATTGTAGGTCGTAGATCAACTCCATCGGAATGGCGTGGCTTCGGATTCCGTAAAGGCCCCGCCGCGGGCCGACCGCTGCCCGCCGTGGGCCGACCGCCGCCCGCACGCGGGAGAAAAGAGGTGGCGGGAGGTGAACTCTCCTTGACTGAGTATGAGTTGAAGGTGCCGAGGGAGGAATGCCGAGCGGTCACCGGCCTTGGCCTGTTTATGTAATGGCCGGAAGCGTCCAGGTTGAGGGGACATGAGCTCTATTGCCCGGCATGCATGATCCTGCGTATGTACCTCATCCAGGCAGTGCTTCGTGCCGCAGTCGGATCCGACATCCCCGTCGATATGGCGGCCCTCATCATGCGACATGCCGGTGCCGACACGGGTCTTGAACATGTGAGCGTCCACGCCGAGGCCGGAACCGGCCTCGTGCTCGGCCTCTTCCTCGTGGTCGACTCTCTGGAGGCGGCGGAGCGCGGCGCGCGCCGAATGTGCCACCGCGTGCTCTCCGAAGCCCCGCAGCTCCGCGGGTTCAGCCTGCTCCGGTGCAGCGCCGAGGCGCCCCTCGCCTACTACGAGAAGCTCATCACCAAAGGCGAGGGCCCACCGGGCGACGCCGGAGGGTGATGCCGTGCGACGCGACGCTGGACGCATTGTGCCAAGGTCAAATCCGTCCAACGGCAAACTCTTTCACTCCTCCCCCCGGTCTCGGCACAGTGGAACCACTGAAGGCCAAGAGGCCCCGGATCTCACCGAAATCCGCGTTCCTCTGTCGGCCTGCCACTGATTCCGGACCTCATTGGAGTGAATGCCATGCTCGCGTTCAGGACTGTGAAAGCAGTTGTGCTGTCGCTCTTCGCCGTCGCAGCCCTGGCACTTCCTGCGATGGCCGGCGGCGCCGGCTTTGAGACGACCGCCGGGAAGACGGTCGTGGCACAGGCCAGTCCCGACGATCTGACGTGGGGCTCCTGACCCCTCACCAGGCCGGAAGTGTCAAAGAACGGCACGGATGTCCCGTGGTCGGGAATTCGGTCCGCAACGACGAGTGGAACGACGAGTGGAACCCTCGATGAACCCATCACGCACGCCTGCCACGCTGATCGATCTGTTCCAGCGGACCGTCTCCGCCCAGCCGCAGGCTCCGGCTGTGACCGACGACGAACGCTCCCACGTCGCTGGTGGTCGGCAAGGTCAGTGGCGGACGCGCTCCCTCGGTCACGGAATCCGAGGGACTGGCCGCCGCCGAGGCAGCATCATGAACTGTTGACAGGCGCCCGGGACCCCCGGTCCCCGCGCCGACATCGAAACCCCAGTGCGAGAACGCGTTCAGGAGGCTCAGACAAGATGCTCGATATCGGGCTGATCAGGAAGGACCCGGAGGCGGTACGGGAAGCACTTCTGAAACGCATGGACAAGGTGGACCTGGAGCCGGTCCTGGAGGCGGACAGGCTCCGGCGTCAGCTCGTGGCGGCCGCCGCGGACGCGCGTGCCGAGCGCAAGAAGCAGTCCAAGGAGATCGGTTCGCTGCGCGGGCGCGGCCAGGACACGGCGGAGCTGGAGCGGGCGGCTTCCGAGTCCGGCGACCGCATCGCGGCCATCGAGACCGAGCTCGCGGAGGCCGAGAGCCGCCTGCACGAGCTGATGATGGAGCTGCCGAACCTGCCCGCCGAGGAGACGCCGGCTGGCGGCAAGGAGGCCAACCGGGTCGTCAGCACCTGGGGCGAGCAGCCCGACCTCGGACCGGGGGCACTGGACCACGTCGAACTGAGCACCCGGCTGGGACTGGTCGACTACGCGCGCGGCGCCAAGCTCGGCGGCAGCGGCCACTGGCTGTACACAGGCCTGGGCGCGGCCCTGGAGTGGGCCCTCCTCGACTTCTTCTGCCGTGAGCACTTCGCCGCCGGCTACGAGTTCATGCTCCCCCCGCACCTGCTGACGGAGGAAGCCGGCTACGCGGCGGGCCAGTTCCCGAAGTTCTACGACGACGTCTTCCACCTTCAGGCGGACGAGGGGGAGCGTGGCTCGTTCCTTCTCCCGACCTCGGAAACGGCCATCGTGAACGTGTACCGCGACGAGATCGTCCCGACCGACCGGCTGCCGGTCAAGGCATTCGCCTACACGCCCTGCTACCGGCGGGAGTCCGGCAGCCACGGGACGCAGGAGCGCGGGACGATCCGCGGCCACCAGTTCAACAAGGTCGAGATGTTCCAGTTCGTGACGCCCGAGGGCGGACGCGCCGCGCTCGACGAGCTGGTGCAGCGCACGGAGGACCTGGTGCGCAAGCTCGGACTCCACCACCAGACGTCGCTGCTCGCGGCGCGGGACGCCAGCGCCAGCATGAAGATGACGTACGACGTCGAGGTGTGGATCCCGAGCATCGGCACGTACAAGGAGGTCTCCTCCGCCTCCTGGGCGGGTGACTACCAGGCCCGCCGTGCCAACGTCCGCTACCGTCCCGAGGGCGCCAAGAACACGGAGTTCGTGCACACCCTCAACGCCTCCGGCCTGGCCACCAGCCGCCTCCTCCCGGCGATTCTCGAGCAGAACCAGCAGCCCGACGGCTCCGTCGTCGTGCCCGAGCCACTGCGGCCCTGGGTGGGCACCGACGTCATCCGTCCCCCCAAGTAGTCGCCCCCCAAGCAGTCGCGGAAGGGGCCCGGTCCTCGGGGGCCGGGCCCCTTCGCGTAGCGCCGGGCGCCACCCGGCAAGAATCCGGTCCCACTCCTCATGCGGGGGCATCGACTGAAGTCCCACTGGGAGCCATCTGGGAGCCGACCCGCTCCCCAAGCCCCTTCGGCACCAACCGGAACCGCGCCACCCCGACGCCCTGAACAGGCAAAACAGCAATCCACCCGATGGTAATCCTGCCCGAACCTCATTCGGGACGAAGAGGTCGTGGGTTCAAATCCCGCCACCCCGACAGCCGAAACAGCAGGTCACCCACCTACTAGTCACTAGTAGGTGGGTGATCTGTTTGATCTGCGTGTCTAACTGCGTGACTACCGCTTTTCGCGTGGTTACGGGCGCCCCTCCTGCGCCCCAAAGATCCCGTCCATGGCCACAGCCCCGGTCTGAATCACGGGCCGGATCTGCTTCCGGTAGACCTCCTCCGTGACGGCCGTCCCCGAGTGGCCGACGAGTCGCGAGATCTCTTCCAGCGGGACGCCCCGGTCGGACAGCAGGGACACGAAGCTGTGCCGCAGCTCCCTCGGCGTCCACTCATCGGCGTTGATCCCGTCGATCCCCTTGTGAACTCCAGGACGCCGGCAGCCTGAGCCCCCTGTTTCACGACCATCTCGGAACGGCTCTTGGTTCACTCGTGCTCGCTGTCATCCTCAGCACAGCCGCGATCGTCTTCGCAGCACGGAAGTCCGAGGCACAGTCCTTCATCACCGTGGAGGACTTCTGGGGCGGGGTCCTTATCGGGTTCCTGATCGGCTGCTCAGGAACAGCTGCGTTCACAGAACTCACCGGTGTCAGCAGCTAGGCCCCGGTCATCTACACGCTGGTGCCCGGACGCTGGGAGAAATACGGGAGAAGATCTTCTCCCGCCACTCTGACAGGTGAAGCACCAGGTCAAGCCTCAGCGTCCTCACTCCTCCGGTCCTTTAGGTCAGAATCTGACCTCTATGGCCCCTAGCGTCCTCCTTGCCCGGCGGAACACGAACCACGGAAGGCAGAGACCATGAGCGAGACCGTGACTGTCAACGAACTGGCCACCCACGACTCGGCCCATGAGCCGACCGCCACCGGCGAGCGCGCCGACTTGCTGGAGGCCCTGGCCAAGCATCGGCACTTCCTGCGGTTCACCACCCGTGACCTCACCGACGAGCAGGCCGGGTGCCGGACCACCGCCAGCCAGCTGTGCCTGGGCGGCCTGATCAAACATGTCACCGCGGTCGAGCGAACCTGGGCGCAGTTCATCCTGGACGGCCCGTCGGCGATGCCCGACTTCACCACCATGGCCGAGGCCGACTGGGCCCGACGGGCCGACGAGTTCCGGATGCTGCCCGGCGAGACACTGGGCGGCGTGCTCGCCGACTACGCCGAGGCAGCCCGCCGAACCGACGAACTGGTCGCCGCCCTCCCCGACCTGGACGCCACACAACCACTGCCGAAGGCCCCGTGGTCCGAGCCGGGCGCGCGATGGTCGGCCCGCCGGGTACTGATGCACATCATCGCCGAGACCGCCCAGCACGCCGGCCACGCCGACATCATCCGCGAGTCCCTGGACGGCGCCAAGACCATGGGTTAGCCAGCGGCGCGGCAGGGCGTATCGCCCCCTTCATGGGGGGGCGACACGCCCTGTGACCCCACAAACGCCTTGGCCTCGCGATCCGCGGGTCAGGGACGTCAGCGAGGCAGCTGACATCTAGTCCTGACATCAACAGGCGCGAACGTCGGCGTATCAGTGCAGCTGAGGGCGCACCCACGAACGGCGGTACGAAGCCGCTATGCAGGCCGAGGAGGGCCGCCGGATCGAACTCCTGAAGCGGCGATCGCTCGACCCACCGTTGCAGGCGGGCGCAGGCCACCAGTGCGCTGCCGTCTTCGGTGAAGTAGATCAGGAAGGG
>NZ_JBHUDX010000144.1:0-31041 GCF_042678285.1 Streptomyces caeni | reverse complement strand
CGTCACCACCCGCCGAGCCCGCGGACACCTCCACACCGCTCAACTTTGAAGACCCACGATGACGCACTCGTAGTGGGGCCGTGACGCGGTCGTCGTCAGCCCGAGGTGCTCGACGAGTTCGGCGTCGGTCGGCGCGGACAGCAGCACGCCGTCCGGGAACCGCACCAGCGGCAGCGCGGCGCCGGGCCGCTCCGCCAGCAGGAGGAGGGCCTCCGGATCGCGCTCCACGTTCAGGAACTTGAACGGCTGGCCGTTGCGGGTGAAGAAGTCCCGCACCGCGTGCGTGCCCGGAGCCACCAGGTGGCCGGCCACCAGAATCCCGTCGTAGGCCGGGCGGTAGCTGGCCAGCCAGTCCGACAGCAGGTCGTCCAGGACCGGGAACAGCCGCTCGTGCGGCGGGTCCCAGGGCTTCATCAGGTAGTAGTCGAGGCGCACCTGGTTGATCGCGGTGATCGCCGCCTCGGTCTCCGCGTACGCGGTGAGCAGGACCCGCCGGGCGTCCGGGAACCGGCTGACCGCCTCCAGCAGGAACTCGACCCCGGTGATCTCCGGCATCCGCTGGTCGACGAGGAACAGCGCCGGATCGTGGCCGCGCTCGTCCAGTGAGTCGAGGATCTTCAGCGCGTCGGTGGCCGAGGATGCGCCGAGGATCCGGTACCGGTCGCCATAGGCCGCGCGAAGGTCGCGGCGCACGGCCCGCAGCACCTGCGGGTCGTCGTCCACGGCGAGGATCACCGGCTTGCGGCTCTCCTCCGCGGTGCCCGTCGCGGCGTGCCGGGTCGCGGCGGACCCGGAGTCCCTGCCGCGCTCGGCGGTCACGGTCCCGCCCGAGCCGCGGCTCGTCCTGCCGTGCTTTCCCCAGTTCATGCCAGCTCCATCATGAGTCGGTCCACGTAGCACCAGGCCCACGCCTCACCGGGCTCGTGCGAGGCGGCGATCGGGTGCCCGGAGGCATGGAAGTGCTTCGTGGCGTGGCGGTTCTTGGAGGAGTCGCAGCAGCCGACGTGTCCGCAGCTGAGGCACATCCTCAGATGGACCCAGACATCGCCGAGGGCCAGGCATTCCTGGCAGCCCTCGGTGCCGGCCGTCACCGGGCGCATCCCTTCCAGATGCGTACACCTGCTGGTCATCGGAAGTCCTTCTGATCGGGGGCTGAAGACTTCGTTGCGTTGGGCGGGGGTTGCGACAACATCAACACTAGGTGCGCGTGCCACGCTCCCCTTCCGTGTGCCTGCGGACCTCAGGAAGTCCCGGCGTCACTTCCTGAAGTTCTCTTCCCACTTCCTGAGGTCGCCGGCCGACTCCCTGACGTCCGGGCCGCGCCGAAATCTCTACCTCAAGAAGTCGCACCGGTTGTCTTGGACCCCGGCCCATGGTCCGCGCAGTGTGGGTTGGGTAAACGACAAAGGCAGCCAGGAGGATCCGTGAGCAGGAAGATTCTGGTCATTGTCTCCGAGCATGGTTATTGGGCCGAAGAACTCATAGGCCCGGTGTCCGAGTTCGATGAACAGGGTTATGAGGTCGTCTTCGCGACGCCCACCGGAAAACGGGCGCACGCCCTTCCGCCCAGCCTCGACGAGAACTACGTCGACCCGCCGCTCGGCCGCAGCGTCACCACCGCCGAGAACGCCCGGCTGGGCCGCGAGTTCGACGAGGGGGGCCGGCTCGACAAGGCGGTCGACATCTCGGCCTGGGTCCCGGAGCGGCCCTACACCAGCGACGAGGACTATCTGCGCAAGCTGGAGCAGTACCACCGCGACCTCGACCGGCTCGCCGAGGACGTCCGGGAGTACGACGCGATCCTGGTCGTCGGCGGCAGCGGCCCCATCGCCGACCTCGCCAACAACGAGCGCGTGCACGCCCTGGTCCTCGCCTTCAAGGAGGCCGGGAAGGTGGTCGCCGCCGAGTGCTACGGCGTCGCCTGCCTCGCCTTCGCCCGCGACTGGGGCGACCGCAGGTCCATCATCTGGGGCAAGCACGTCACCGGTCACTGCAAGGAGTACGACTACAAGGACGGCACCGGATTCCTCGGCACCGACTTCAACATGGGCCCGCCGCCGTATCCGCTCGAGTACATCCTCCGTGACGCCACCGGACCCGACGGGGCCTATCACGGGAACTTCGGCCACCCGCTCTCGGTGATCGTGGACTACCCGTTCGTCACCGGCCGTTCGACCCCGGACTCGTATCTCACGGGCCAGAAGATCGTGGAGGTCCTGGAGAACGGCCTCACCCGGTACGGCTGGTAATTCCGGGAGATGACAGAGAGTCCGCAGGAATCCGGAGGCAATTCATGACGGCAGAGCCGGGCAAGACCAAGCTCATCGAACAGTTCAAGGCGGACGGCCTGAACTTCATGTGACCCCCGTCGACAGCGGGTCGGCGGCACCGGGAGGCTGCGCCGACCCGGCAGGGTCGGCGCGGGCGGAGTCGGCGCGATCGACGGGGAAAGGGTCGACGAGGCCCACCGGGCCGGGCGCGAGCGGCAGCCGGGGCGGCTGGAACGGACCGGCCCGCTGACCGGGCCTGCCTCGACCGCCGTCATCCGGATGCCCCTGCAGCACGAGTTCACCCGCTGAGCCCCAGCCGGTCCGGATCTCACCCGAAGGTCAGGTGGAACCATGCTGGACATAGCGTCCGAACTGCGCGAGTGGTGCCTGCGGGAGCGGGACTTCGCGCTCGCCACCGTGGTGGCGGTGGCCGGCAGCGCCCCCCGGTCCCCCGGTGCGGCACTGGCCGTCGACGAGACGGGCGCCGCCCTCGGCAGCGTCTCGGGCGGCTGCGTCGAGGGCGCCGTGTACGACCTGTGCCGGGAGGTGCTGGAGACCGGCGTGCCGGTGCTGCAACGCTTCGGCTACAGCGACGACGACGCCTTCGCCGTGGGGCTCACCTGCGGCGGTGTGCTCGACGTCCTCGTCGTGCCGGTGCGGCGCACGGACGCCTCCCGCCCCGCGCTGTCGGCCGCGCTGGACGCCCTGGCGCACGGACGCACCACGGCGGTGGTCCGCGTCGTGGAGGGGCCCGCCGGTCTGCTCGGCCGCGGTGCTCTGGCCGTGCGTGCCGACGGGACGTACGAGGGCGGCCTGCAGGGCACCGCCGCGCTCGACACCACGGCCGCGGCCGAGGCGGCGGTCCTGCTCGCGCAGGGGCGCACGGCGACCGTGCGCGTGGGCACCGAGGGCGGGCTGTGCGGCGAGCCGGTGACGCTGTTCGTCGAGTCCGCGGCGGCGCCGCCCAGGATGCTCGTCTTCGGCGCCGTCGACTTCGCCGCCGCGCTGGTGCACGCCGGACGGTTCCTGGGCTTCCGCGTCACCGTGTGCGACGCCCGTCCCGTGTTCACCACGGCGGCACGGTTCCCGGACGCGGACGAGACCGTGGTGGACTGGCCGCACCGGTACCTCGACGCGGAGGCGCGGGCGGGCCGGCTCGACGGGCGCACGGCGTTGTGCGTGCTGACCCACGACCCGAAGTTCGACGTGCCCCTGCTCGACCTGGCGCTGCGCCTTCCGGTCGGCTACGTCGGCGCCATGGGCTCCCGGCGCACCCATCGCGACCGCCTGGCGCGCCTGCGGGAGACGGGCGTCCCCGACGAGGCCCTCGCCCGGCTACGCTCCCCCATCGGCCTCGACCTGGGGGCGAGAACCCCTCAGGAGACGGCGCTCTCCATCGCCGCGGAGATCGTGGCGGTGCGGCACGGCGGCACGGGCGTCCCGCTGTCGGCCACCGGGGCCCCGATCCACCGCACGGCGCCCACGCGGCCGACTCCGCAGACGGCACCGACGACACCGACGGCACCGACGAGCCTCCCGGCCGGTCTCCTGACCTGAGGCCTCGTCAGCCGGAGACGGCCTTCGCCCATCCCCGGGCGACCGTCTCCTTCGCCTTCTCCAGCTGTGCGTCCGTGGGGAACCTCGGCGTTCCCTCGACCGTCGGCAGCTGTGCGGCGGCGGCCTCGTCGAGGGTGCCGTCCCTCTTCATCACGTCCATGAGCACCGGGCGGGCGTAGCCGTACAGCCGGAGGTTCTGGCCCTCCACGCTGAAGAGGTACTCCTGCCACAGGCGGGCGGCCGCCGGGTGGGGGGCGTTCTTGTTGACCGCCTGCGCGTAGTACTGGGCGAAGCTGCCGTCGAAGGGGATCGCCACGCGCCAGTTCACGCCGTTGCCGCGGAGCCGGTCGGCGTAGCCGAGGTTGAGGTAGTCCCAGTTGATGGCGATCGGCGTCCGGCCGTCCGCGACCGCCGCGGCGCTGGAGGCGACGGGGTTGAAGTTGCCGCGCTTCTTCAGCTCGGCGAAGAAGTCGAGACCGGGCCGGATGTCGTCGAAGGACCCGCCGTTGGCGAGCGCGGCGGCATAGACGGCTGCGAAGGCGGAGTTCGCCCGGGTCGGGTCGCCCTCGAGCGCGACCTTGCCCTTGAAGCCGGGCTTCAGCAGGTCGGCGAAGGTCTCGGGACAGGGCTTGACGCGGTTGGCGTCGCAGCCGATGGAGATGTAGCCCCCGTAGTTGTTGACCCAGCGGGCCTTCCGGTCCTTCTGGTCGCCGGGGATGGAGTCGAAGGCGGCGACCCGGTAGGGCGCGAGCAGCCTCTGCCGGGCCCCGGCCCGCGCGAACGTGTCCCCCACGTCGATCACGTCCGGTGCCGTGGGCCGCTTCCCGCTCCTGCGCACGGTGTCGAGCTCGTCCTCGCTGTGGGCCAGCGGATCGTCGACCGTGACCTTGATCCCGTACTTCTTCTCGAAGCCGTCGATGAGGCCGCCGTAGTTGGCCCAGTCACGCGGGAGCGCGATCGCCCTGAGCATGCCTTCCCGCTTCGCCGCGGCGGTCAGCGCGCCCATGCCGCCCGCGTTCCGGGCGGAGGTGGCCACCGACGGCTTCTCGGGCCTGGCGGGCGACGGACTCTCGCAGGCGTTCGCGCCCAGTGCCGTGAGGGCGAGGCAGCCGGCGACGGCCGCTGCTCGGGCGCGCGGTGCGGTCACGACGACTCCAGAAAGTGGGGTGGTGGGAGGAGGGCGGTCAGCCCTCCGCTGTGCCTCCTGGCCTCCTGGCCTCCTGGGCTTCCTGCGTCGACGATGTGGTCGTCGAGGCCAGCGTACCCGCCCGCCCCGATCACGGGAGCCACCCAGGGGAGCCCGCGAGCTGCGCCTTTGCCGGCGCGATCCCCCACATGTGCCCTTCACAGCGCCGTGCCGTCGCTCCCGAGCAGGATCTCGCCGAGCTCCTCCACCGACGGCGCGGCACCCTCGTGGAGGGGCTGCTCGGCCCAGATGACCTTTCCGTTGGGCGTGTACCGGGTGCCCCAGCGTTCGGCGAACTGGGCGACCAGGAAGAGTCCGCGGCCGCCCTCGTCGGTGACGCCCGCCCGGCGCAGCCGCGGGGAGGTGCTGCTGCCGTCGGAGACCTCGAAGATCAGCGTACGGTCGCGGATCAGCCGCACCGTGATGGGCTCCGCGCCGTAGCGGATGGCATTGGTGATCAGCTCGCTGAGGATGAGTTCGGCGGTGAAGGCGTTCTGCTCCAGGCCCCACTCCGTCAGCCGGCGGGCGCAGGCCCCGCGCACCGGGGCCACCGCCGCGGGCTCCCTGGGCACCTGCCACTCGGCGATCTGCGCGGGGTCGAGCCGGCGGGTGCGGGCCACCAGCAGCGCGATGTCGTCCTTGGGCCGGTCGGACAGCATGGCCTCCATCACCGCCGCGCACGTTGCCTCCGGGGCGCGGTAGGGCCCGGTCAGGGCATCGCGCAGGGCCGACAGACCGGCGTCCGGGTCGCGGTGGCGGTCCTCGATCAGGCCGTCGGTGTACAGCACCAGCCGGGAGCCCTCGGGCACGGTCAGCTCGGCGCTCTCCACGGGCAGGCCGATGCCCAGTCCCAGGGGCGGGGACACGGGCACCGGGGGGAAGTAGACGGTCCCGTCGGGACGGACCAGCGCCGGTCCCGGATGGCCCGCGGTGGCGATGGCCAGCCGCCCGGAGGTGGGGTCGTAGACGGCGTACAGGCAGGTGGCGCCGGTGATCCCCTGGCCGTCCTCTCCCACGGCGGCCTCGTCGGCGTCGATCTGGGCCACCAGTTCGTCCAGCCGGGTCAGCAGCTCCTCCAGCGGCATGTCCAGGCAGGCGAAGTTGTGCACGGCGGTGCGCAGCCGGCCCATGGTCGCCGCGGCGTGCAGACCGTGACCGACCACGTCGCCGACCACCAGCGCCACCCTCACCCCGGACAGCGGGATGACGTCGAACCAGTCGCCGCCCACCCCGGCCTGCGCGGGCAGATAGCGGTAGGCCACCTCCAGGGCGCTCTGCTCGGGCAGCCCGCGCGGCAGCAGGCTGTGCTGCAGCGTGACGGCCATGGTGTGTTCGCGGGTGTAGCGGCGGGCGTTGTCGACGCACACCGCCGCGCGGGCGGCCAGCTCCTCGGCGAAGGACACGTCCTCGCCCTCGAACGGCGGGGAGGGGTCCCTCCGCCAGAAGGCCGCCGTCCCCAGGATCACCCCGCGCGCCCGCAGCGGGACCGCCAGCAGGGAGCGGAAACCGTGGTCCAGGATGCGCCGGGCCCGTTCGGGGTCCTGGTCCCCCAGGCCGTCGGCTGTGCGCAGGTCCTTCACCAGGACCGCCCCGCCCTCGGCCGTCCCCGCACCGACGGGGTGGGGGGTGACGGAGCGGATCAGCTCGCCGACCGGGTGGAGGAGCGGGCCCTCGCCGGGACCGGCGAGGGCGGCCAGGCGCATCCCGGCGGTCGCGCCGAGGGACTCCTCACCGTGCAGCACCGGGTCCAGCAGCTCGACGGTGACGACATCGGCGAACCGGGGCACCGCCACCTCCGCCAGTTCCCCGGCCGTGCGACGCACATCCAGCGTGGTGCCGATCCGCACCCCGGCGTCGTAGAGCAGTTTCAGCCGCTCCCGCGCTCCCTCGGCCCGGCCGGAAAGGGCCAGCAGCTCGGTGGTGTCCCGTAGCGTCACCACGCTGCCGCCGGGCCCGTGCGGTGCGGTGAGCCGCTTGTTGACCGCCAGGAGCCGGTCGCCCGCCAGGTGGACCTCGTCCGTGGCCGGGCTGCCGGAGGCCAGCAGCCCGGCGAGGGCGTCCTCCAGCCCCAGAGCGGTGACATGGCGGTGCTCCGCGTCCGCCGGCAGGTCCAGCAGCCGTCGCGCCTCGTCGTTGGCCAGCAGCAGCCGGCCGTCGCCGCCGACGATCAGCACCCCTTCGCGCACGGCGTGCAGAACCGCGTCGTGGTGCTCGTACATCCGGGTCATCTCGGCTGGGCCCAGACCATGGGTCTGCCGCCGCAACCGGCGGCTCACCAGACCGGCCCCGCCCGCGGCGATGACGAGCGCCCCGGCCGCGCCGCCGAACAGGACGGGCAGCTGATGCTCCAGCCGGTGCTGCACCCTCTCGACCCGGACGGGGGCGGTGACGACGGCGACAACCGAGCCGTCACCGTCCTTGACGGGGACCGCCGAGACCACGGACAGCCCCAGGGTCCCTCTGAAGGTCCTGGTGAACGCCTTGCCTGCCGCCGCCTCCGCGTAGGGGCCGATGACATGCTTGCCGATCTGCCGCGGGTCGCTGTGGGTCAGGGTGATCCCGTCCAGCCCGTACACGATGATGGCGTCGACGCCCGCGGCCTTCCGGGCCGCCTCCGCGTGCGGCTGCAGCACCGCGCTCGGATCGGGGCCGCGCAGTGCCGGCAGGACCCCCGGGGCGTTCGCGAACGTCTCCGCCGCGGCGAGCGTCCTGCTGCGGGCGTCCGCCATGGTGTCGCGCCGGGCCTGCACCACGAGAGCCACCAGCGCCGCGGCGACGATCAGCGCCACGACCGCCAGCTGCAGCAGGAAGACCTGGCCGGCGAGGGAGCGCACGCTCAGCAGGGAGCGCAGGCGCCACCGGGTCTCCCCGGGCGCATCGGGCACCGAGCGCGCGAATCGACCTGAAACTCCCTTCATGTTCTATTTCTATCGCTTCTGGAACGCCGACCACGAGACGGCCACGGCCGGCCCGCGGCGTTCGGGAGGCTCACCGTCGTACAGGTCGAGCCAGCCGGCCCGCGCGAGGTGCCAGGACTTCGCAGCCGGGGACGGGGGCCGACCACGGGGGCGGGGGCTCGAACGAAGCCGCCGTCGGGCGCGAGCGGCCCACGGGACGGCCTCCACCGCGGGTGTCCGGACCGTGACGGCGTGCAGCCGGGCGCAGGCGGCGCCCCGCGCGAGCAGGTCGTCGCGTGTTCCGCGCTCCACGACCCGGCCGTAATCCAGCACCAGGATCTCGGTGGCGTCCCGCCTCCCGAAGAAGCCGGGTGGGAGGCCCCGGACGCGCCGGAACACGTCCGACCGCAGGGAGAGCAGGAAGCGCTCGCCGACCCGGGTGGTCGTCGCGTCGCCGGCGGACGGCAGGAGGCGAGCGTCACGGCCGACCGGACTGACGTCACGGCAAACCGGACTGACGGCACGTCAGCTCGCGGGCTCACGCCGAGGGGCCGGGGAGCGCCTGCTCGCACCAGATGACCTTGCCGCTCAAAGTCTGCCGGGTGCCCCAGCGCTGGGTGAGCTGTGCGACGAGCAGCAGGCCGCGGCCCCCCTCGTCGAACACCCGGGCCCGGCGCAGATGCGGCGCGGTGCCGCAGCCGTCGAACACCTCGCAGATCAGCGTCCGGTCACGGATGAGCCGCAGCCGGATCGGGGGGCAGCCGTAGCGGACGGCGTTGGTGACCAGCTCGCTGACCACCAACTCGGTGACGAACGACGCTCCCTCCAGTCCCCACTGACACAGTCGGCGGACCACCTGCGCACGGACCCCGGACACCGCCTCGGGGACGGCGGGCACGTCCCAGGTGACGACCTGGTCGGCGTCGAGACGGCGGACCCGGGCCAGCAACAGGGCGGCGTCGTCGGCCGGTTGGTCGGCGTGGCCGGGGAGCAGCGCCTCGACCACCCGGTCGCTCAGGGCGTCCGGCGATGCCTCTGCGCCCGTCAGTTCCAGCAGGAGCCGTTCGAGGCCCACGCCCACGTCGTGCTGCCGGGACTGGACCAGGCCGTCGGTGTAGAGCGCGAGGAGGCTGCCCTCCGGCAGCTCGACCTCGAGCGACTCGAACGGCAGTCCGCCCAGCCCCAGCGGAGGGCCGGCCGGCAGTTCCAGGAAGTCCGCCGTCCCGTCCGGCCACACCACCGCGGGGGGCGGGTGCCCGGCGCGGGCGAGACAGCACAGGCCCGTCGCCGGGTCGTAGACGGCGTACAGGCAGGTGGCCCCGATGTCGCCCGGCGCGATCGCCTCCGCGCCGGGCTCCGACTCGTGGGCCAGCCTGATGACGAGGTCGTCGAGCCGGGTGAGGAGCTCGTCCGGAGCCACGTCGACGTCCGCGAGGGTCCGCACCGCGGTGCGCAACCGGCCCATCGTCGCCGATGCCTGGAGACCGTGGCCGACCACGTCGCCCACGACGAGCGCCACCCGCGCACCGGACAGCGGTATCACGTCGAACCAGTCGCCGCCCACACCGAGCGCCGGGGCGCCCGGAAGGTAGCGGAAGGCCGCCCGCACCGCGGACTGGTCCGGCAACCGCTGGGGCAGCAGATTGCGCTGCAGCGTCAGGGCCGCCGTGTGCTCGCGGGTGAAGCGCCGGGCGTTGTCCAGGCAGACGGCGGCCCGGGCGACCAGGTCCTCGGCGAGGGACAGATCCTCGTCCTCGAAGGGCTCGGGGTGCCGGGAGCGGATGAAGACCACCACGCCCAGCGTCGTGCCCCGGGCGTTCACCGGGACCACGATCCAGGAGTGGAACCCGTACTCCAACGCCCTGGCGAGGCGCTCGGGGTCCTCGGCCACCCAGAATCTCGCCTCGGGCATGGTCCGGTACAGCCCGGAACGCCCCGTCGCCAGGCAGCGGGCCTGCGCCGAGTTCGCCGTGACGACGTCGACGTCGCCGACCCTGACCACGGCCTCCGGCTCGCCCTTCCGGACGGAGCGGTGCGCCACCCGGCGCAGCACGGCCCCGGTGACCGGTCCCGGCGGCGGCTCCTCGCCGCTGAGCAACGCCTCCACCAGATCGACGCTCACGAAGTCGGCGAGCCGGGGCACCGCCAGATCGGCCAGTTCCTGTCCGGTGCGCATCACGTCCAAGGTGCTGCCGATGCAGGTGCTGGCCTCGTTCAGCAGGGCCAGCCGCTCCCGGGCGCCGTACTGCTCGGTCGAGTCGATCACCGTGGCGCACAGGCCGATCACCCCGCCGGCCCGGTCGCGCAGCGGCGAGGCGGAGGCGGTGAAGCACCGGTCGTGATCGGGATCGCCCTTGGTGCGCCCGCGGACGAGGACGCCCTCCTCCGCCCGCCCCGTCTCCAGCACCCGGCGCATCCGCGCCTCCCACTCCACGACATCGGTCCCGCTCAGAACGGCGGACGGGGCCCGCCCGATCCGGTCCTCGTCGGGCACGCCGGTCATGCGCCGCATCGTCTCGTTCTGCCGCACGAAACGCAGGTGGGTGTCGTAGACCGTCACGCCCACGGGGCACCCGGTCATCACCCAGCCGGCCAGTGCCCGCTCCGCCGCCAGCCCTTCCTCGCGCTCCTGGAGCAGCAGCCACAGCGGTCCGGCGCCCTCGCCGCCCGTGCACCGATAGGCCGCGACCGGCACCCGCAGACGGTGGCCGTCCCGGTTGCGGACCTCGGCCCTGCCGTGCCACTCGTCCGGGCCGGCCGGCCAGTCGGCCGGCACTCCCAGCAGATCGGCGGCCGAGCGGCCGACGGCCTCCGTGGCATCGCGGCCGACGAGCAGGGCCGCGGCGGCGCTCCACGCCACGACACATCCCCGCGCGTCCACCACGGCCAACGGCGCGACGTGGTGCTCCTTCATCACTCCAGAGTCACCCCAGGCCCGTACGCAATCAACCAGGAGACGGGCCGGGCGACGACCGGCGCGTTCGGGACCGACGTCCCGAGGTGGGGCCGTCCGGCCCCTGTCGTGCACCCCTGCCGAGGAGGAACCGTGTCCCACGAGGCTGATGGAGCGGCTGCGGCCATGTGCTTCCGGGGGCCGAGGGGGATCCGACGCCCGTTGTGACAGAGAGAGTGAGACGAGCATGCTGAATTTCCTCGGCAGCCAGAACGGACGCGCCGTGCGGGCGATCCTGGGCGTGGCCTTCATCGTCATCGGCGCCACGCTGGGCGGGGCCTGGTGGGCCCTGGCCGTGGTGGGCCTGCTTCCGCTGGCGACGGCCATCCTGGACGTCTGCCTGGTCGCCGGGCTGGCGGGCCGGCCCGTCTCGGGCAAGGCCCTGCGCGCCGGACGCTGAGCCCCACACCACCGGGCCGCGTCGCACCCCCAGGACGCCGGGCGTCCGGCGTCCTGGGGGTGCGGTCGGGCGGTATCGGCGCGAGAAACCGGGCAACGTGGTGGGAACACGCCCCGGGCCTTGCCGCAAGCCCCCCGGTGCCCGGTGCGCTACGGGGTGAGGTGGCGTGCACCGCCGTCTCCGCGCGCGCCCTACTGGACCTCTGCGGGCTGTCCGTCGCTCATTCCCAGCCGGGCCTGTTCCTCCTCGACGATGCGGCGGGCCATCTCCGCGTCCGACACGTCGACGGCGTCCGGGGTCGCCTCGGCCACCGCGCTGCGGCGGGCGTAGGCGTCGAACAGGCGAGCCTTGTTCTCCAGCATCTTCACCATCCGCTCATCCACTCCTCCCGCGGCGAGGAGGCGGTGCACCCGCACCGACCGGACCTGCCCCATGCGATGGGCCCGCGCCACTGCCTGGTGTTCGATGGTCGGCTTGACCTGGGGCTCGCAGATGATCACCACAGAGGCGGCCTGAATGTTCAGCCCGACCCCCGCGGCCTGGATCTGCGCCAGCAGCACCGCAGGGCCGGACACGGCCGCGAACTCGTCGACGAGCAGTTGCCGGCGTGCGGGCGGTACGCGCCCGCTGAGGGGTCCGAGTACGGGGCCACCGCCTCGCACCCCGGCATCGAGGGCAGCCTTCACCACCCCCAAGACGGCCCCGAAGTTCGAGAACACCACCACCTTCAGCCCGTTCTCCGCGGCCTCCTGGACTATTTCGCCCAGCCGGACGAGCTTGGCGGACTTCTCGGGGCGCGCGTACGCCGCCCTGCGCATCGCCATGAAATTGCCGGCGCGCACAGCCTCGCGGTAGGCCGCCTCGTCCGAGGCGCTCAGCTCCTCCCACTCGTCCGTGTGCTGGAGGCTGGGCAGCTCGGTCAGCACGTCCGCCTGATTGCGGCGCAGATAGACGGGGGCGACCGCCTTCCGGAAGCCAACGGACCCGGCCGGTCGGTCAGGGCCGCCGAGACGTTCCGCCACGCCGGAATCGAGCATCCGGACCAGGCTGCGGAACTCGGCGACACGGTTCTCCATCGGTGTGCCGGTCATGAAGAGGACCCGTTCGCACTGCCCGGCCCACCGGATGACCGCCTGGGACCGCAGGGCCTTGGGATTCTTCACCCAGTGCGCCTCGTCGACGACCAGCATTCCGACCTCTTCCCTGCCCGGGCCCGGAAATCCGCGCAGGGCGTCGAAGGTGGTCACGGCGACGCCGCCCCGCCCCTTCCAGTCGGCGAACGCGTCCTGCCGGCCCGGTCCGTGCAGGGGTGTGACGCACAGTGCGCTGCGGGCCTCGATCTCCCGCGTCCAGTTCACCAGGACGCTCGCCGGGCAGACGACCATGAAGTGGCTGTGCCCCTCGGCGGACAGATGCGTCAGAGCGGCGATGGCCTGGATGGTCTTGCCGAGCCCCATCTCGTCACCGAGGATCACCCTGCGCTGAGCGAGGGCGAAGCGAGCGCCGAACGCCTGATACCCGCGCAGTGAGACCCGGCAACGGGAGTCGTCGAGGTGCTGCCCCCGCACGCGTTCGGCGATGTCGTCGGGCAGGAATCCCTCGGCGGCGGCCGTGTCAGGAGCCCGGCGGGAGACCTCGGCGAGCAGGCCGTAGTACTCGGCGGAGCGCAGTTCGAAGTCGGCCCAGGCCGCGACGTCGGTCGAAGGCCCGCGCAGCAGGTCCACCGACGCCTGGGCGAGCGACTCGGCGGTGCCTGCGCGGGCCGCCTCGTCGGTCACCGCACGGATCCCGTCGACGGCCTCCAGCGCGCGGGTCCTCCCGGCCCGTCCGGCCAGCAGCATCCGCAGGCGCCCGGCGACAGGCTTGGCCTCGGCCAGCAGCGGGCCCAGCCGCTTGGACAGGGCGCCGGCCGTCTCCACTGCGCGCCGGGCGTCCGGCCCGGCTTCCGCCAGTACGTGCAGAGCCATGACGAGCGCCGTCGTCTGTGGCTCCGGCCTGTCCACATCGATGTGCACCGCGACGGTCTCGCCTGCGGCCTCGGACAGCCGGCGTGCGGCGGCGATGATCTGGTCAGCCGTCCGCTGCCCCACTCCGGGGATCTGCCGCAACCGGTAGGGACCGGCTTCGAGCACCTCCCTGACCGTGCGCAGTCCGCTCTTCTCGACGTTCCCCAGCCGCAGCCGTCCGCTGGTGACGTCCTGAAGCCGGGCCACGGGAACAGCGGCGAGCGCCTGCTCCACCGCCGCGTCGTGAATCGGCTTCAGTGCCGCCCGTACCGCTTCGACAGCCCTGTCGTGGTCGGCGACCAGCGACCGTGCCGCCTCATGCAGTCGCGCTCCTCTCGCGACCGCGTCCCGCTCACTGCGCCCCATCCGGCCCCCCTCTCATCGTGCCCCGCGTCCTCCGGTCCCCCCACCGACCGGTGTGGCCCGGCCGAGCGTGGTGGCGTCGGGGCCGTGGCGGAGCAGTAGTCCGCCGGCGTCGTGGACGCACGTCGTGCCGCCCACGGTGCCTGTCGAGGATAGTTCGCAAAGCCGACGGGTGGCCTCCGCCACGAGTCCTGCCGCCGGTCCGTGCACGGGGAGTTGACGGCGCGCGTATGGTGAAGAGGAAACGCATCAGCGCCCGCCCCGGGTTGTGAGCCGGGCGGCGACCGCCTGTCTGCTCCCGCGTTCGGACCGCGAGAACGGCGAGTTCTGGCTCGACTACCACGGCTGGCTCTGGGACGGGCGCCGCAACAGCCTTGCTGAGAAAGAGCAGTTGCTCGGCCTGCCCTGCCGCGATGTCCGCACTCTCGCCGGCCGGCTCGGTGCGGCCACCGGCCCGGTCCGCCTGCTGCGGGGCCACGACCCGGGCGTCGACGCCGCTCTCGGCGGGAGGGCGACGGCCGAGCGCGACGAGGAGTTCCGCGCGGCCCTTGCCGAGATGCGCCTGGTCAAGGACGAGTTCGAGATCGCCGATCTCCGCTTCGCCTGCGATGTCACCGTCCGCGGCTTCGAGGACGTCGTCCGCTGCCTCGGCACCGCCGCACCGACTTCCGAGCGCCTCATCGAGGGGACGTTCTGGACGCGCGCACGGATCGAGGGCAATGACGTCGGCTATGCGTCGATCTGCGCGGCGGGATCTCACGCCACGACCCTGCACTGGGTCCGCAACGACGGCCAGGCCCGTCCGGGTGACCTCCTGCTGCTCGACGCCGGGGTGGAGACCCGCAACCTCTACACCGCCGACGTCACGCGCACTCTGCCCGTCGACGGCCGCTTCACCCCGATCCAGCGCAAGGTCTACCAAGCGGTGTACGCGGCACAGGAGGCCGGCATCGCCGCGGTCAAGCCGGGTGCCGCGTACCGTGACTTCCACGATGCCGCTCAACGGGTCCTGGCCGAGCACCTGGCCGCCTGGGGCCTGTTCGGGGACCGGCCGGCGGACGAGGCCCATGAACTCGGACTGCAGCGCCGCTGGACCCTCGCCGGCACCGGTCACATGCTCGGCCTGGACGTCCACGACTGCGCCAAGGCCCCGACCGCGACGTATGTGGACGGCGCACTGGAGCCGGGCATGGTGCTCACCGTCGAGCCGGGCATCTGCTTCCAGCCGGACGACCTGACCGTTCCCGAGGAGTACCGCGGCATCGGCGTACGGATCGAGGACGACACCCTGGTGACCGGGGAAGGCAACGAGAACCTCTCGGCCGGCCTGCCGCGGGAGGCGGACGATGTGGAGGCATGGACGGCCCGGCTGCGCGGCTGACGTCTGTCGAACCGATACCACGGCCGGAGGCGCCTGATCGCCCTCGGATCCGCCAAAACAACGTGACATTGTATAGGTCATTGGGCTGGGCACACGGAGGAGCGAAGATGCGTCATCTCAAACCGCAGGTGATCTCCGTCCAGACCCATCTGCGCGATCAGGTCGCCGATGCGCTCCGCGTTGCCCTCATAGCCGGCGAGCTTCGCCCGGGTGTCATCTACTCCGCCCCCACCCTGGCGGCGGAACTCGGCGTTTCCGCCACCCCGGTGCGCGAGGCCATGCTGGACCTGGCCAGGGAGGGCTTGGTCGAAGCGGTGCGCAACAAGGGGTTCCGCATCACGGAGATGACCGACCAGGACCTGGACGACTTCACCGAGATCCGCACCCTGATCGAGGTCCCCACCGTGGGCCGCATCGCCGCGACGGCGAGCGCCGAGCAGTTGGAGGCTCTGCGTCCGCTGGCGCAGCAGATCGTCACGGCCGCCCAGGAACACGACGTTCTCAAGTACCTCGAAGCCGATCACCGGTTCCATCTGGAGCTGCTGGCCCTGGCCGGCAACCACCATCTCGTGGCGGTGGTGTCCGACCTGCGCAAGCGGTCACGCCTGTTCGGGCTGGGCAGCCTGAACGAGACGGGACGTCTGGTCGCGTCCGCCAAGGAGCACGTCGAACTCCTCGACCTGATGGCGGCCGGCCAGGTTCAGGAGGCGGAGAACTGCATGCGCCGCCATCTCTCACACGTCCGCACCCTGTGGGCGGACGGCCCGGAGGACGCCCAGGACCACGGGCCGGCCCTCCGGCCCGTCAGCCGGTAGGGTCTCCGGCCCCCGGGAAGTACCGGCGCCGCCCGGCGACCGCCTCTTCAAGGCCCGATCCGCCGCACACCTGGAATCTCGACAGACGCCGGCCCGAGTTTCCGGCCGACGGCACACGGGGCGGGACACAGCCGGGTAACAGAGATGACATAACCACGCATTTGTAATGCGTGACATTGCACAGACCGTAGCGGTTGGTGCCTCGGGGCGGGGAGACCTGCCGGGACCGGCACGCCTGTGCAGCGAGCCTGGCGACCACGGCGGTGCTCATCGTCGTGTCGAAGCCGACGCGTTCCCGGCTGGCGCCGATGAGGAGCGTGCCGCCGCGTGTGCCCTCGACGACGCACGAGGTCTCCAGTCCGGCGTCGGACGAGGCGACATTGGCGACGTAGTCGGCGGAGCAGACCTTGTGCCGGACCATCGGCAGCAGCGGTTCGGTCACCAGCACGAAGCCACGGCGTGGCAGCACCTCGATGGGCGCACCGAGGCGGCGGCCGACCTCACCTCCCCATGTCCCGGCGGCATTGACGACGGCATCGGCGGGCAGGACGGCGCGGGCCGTCGTCCGGATGCCGGTGACCCGGCCGTCCCGGCCCGTCACCACGGCGGCGACCTTCACCCTCGTGGAAGCGCGCGCCGCGCCGCACGGCGGCGCGCAGCAGCGCGGCCGCCGCAAGGACCGGCTGCACCTGGGCATCCTGCGGATAGTGGACGCCGCCGGGAATCCCGGGAGCCAGGTGGGGTTCGAGGTCCTGCACATGGCCGACCGGTTGGACACCGCGGGGAGTGCGCGATCCCGGAGGCCGGCACCCCGGGGCCGGCCGCCTCGGTGACGCGGAGGCAAGATCTTGACGCCCCCCTAACACCTCACCGCCGGTGCTTGACGTAGCGTTGGTGACGGTGTGCCGGGAAGCCTGGTCGGCGAAGTGTCCTCGACGAATCCGTCCGCCAGGGCGTCCCAGGAAGGTCTTCACGTGCCCCCCTCCAAGACGGCTGCCTCCGCAGCCGCAGCTCAGCCGGGTACCGTGCGTGGCCCGCGCCGTCCCGTTCTCTTCTTCGCGTTCGCCTTCGCGGTGATCGCGGACCCGGTCTCCTCCGTGGCGTACGCGATCGAGGCCGCGCTGCGCGCCCTGCACGGCGACCTGGCGCTGCTGCTGCCGACGATGAGCCTGGTCATCGGACTCGTCGTGGTCGTGACCGCCAACTACTGGCAGCTCGTACGGCTCTTCCCCAGGGGCGGCGGCGCGGCAGCCGCGGCCGGGCGGGCCTTCGGCGCCCGCTGGACGTTCCTGCCCATCGGCGCGCTGGTCGTCGACTTCGTGCTGACCATCGGCATCTCGATCGCGGCCGCGGCCAGCGCGGTCATCGCCCTCTTCCCGGGGCTGGCCCCGGTGCGCGTCCCGCTTGCGCTCCTGCTGCTCCTGGTGGTCGCGGGGCTGACCTGGTTCGGGCACGGCGGACGGCTGCTGTTCGCCGTCATGACCGTGGCCTTCGTACTCATCTCCGTGTCCGTTCTCATCCTGGGCTTCGCGTCACCCCACACGAGCGGGCACGCCGCGGCCACGGCCGACCCCGGCCGCTCCGCCGTTCTCGCGGTGGTCCTGGCCTTCCCGGTCGCCATGGCTCTGGCCACCGGAATCGAGGCGCCGTCGACCGCGATCGCCCAGCTCGGCCAGCTCGACGACACCCACCGCCGCCGCTTCGGCCGCGGCACTCTCGCGCTGCTGCTGGTCATCGTCGGAGGCCTGACCCTGTCCCTGACCGCCCTGGCCGTCCAGCTGCGCATCGGCGTCCCGGGCGCCGATTCCACCCAGATCGCCGACATCGCGCACGCCGCCGCCGGACCGGGTTGGCTCTACGGCGCCTTCCAGCTGACCAGCTCGCTGCTGCTGCTCGCCGCGGCCAGTTCCTCCTTCCAGGCCGGGCCCGGACTGCTGAAGGCACTGGCGGGAACGACCGACCGTCCCGGCGTGCTGCAGCCGGTACTCGGCCGCACCAACCGGCACCACACCCCGTACTGGTCGGTGGTCGTCTACCTGGCCGCCGCCGCACTGATCATCGTGGCCGCGGCGGGCCAGGAGCAGGAACTCGTCCTGTTCTACGCGGTCGCCGTCTTCGTCAGCTTCCTGGTCGGCCTCATCGCCATGGCCCGCTTCGCCCGCCGCGAGAAGCGGACGGCCCTCGCCTGGGTCAACGGCCTGGCCGCCGCGGCCGTCGCCTTCACCCTCGCGGTGAACCTGCTGCGCGGCTGGCCGGTACTGTCCCTGGCGGCGACCCTGCTCATCGCGGCCGGCCTGTACGCGCGGTGGACGCGCGCGGGACGCCCATCGGGCATCGAGGACGTCGAGGCGCGCGCCGAAGCGGGCTGACCCCCGCAAAGAAGTCAGCGGCCGTCGGCGCGGACGACGAGGACCGGGAAGGCGGCGTGCCGCACACGGTGGTGGCCGACGGGACCCTGGCGCATGTCGGGCCCTCTCGGCCCGGCGGGCGGCAAAGGTCCGCGAGAGATACCCGCCGACTGCCTCACAATGGCAGCGGAACCGCCGCGCGATCCGGCCGCACCGCATCCCGCGACGTTTCCGGGCAGCGGGACACTCAGCAGAACGGGAGCCGGTCGTGCGGGCACGTGATCTGGCAGTGAAATACGAGACGGTAAGTCACGCCACCGAGGCGATGGCGGCGGCACGGCTGATGGCCGGGCACCGGCTGCCCGCCCTGCTGGTCGTCGACGACGACGGCGCGCCGACGGCGGTCCTGCCCGCCTCACAGATGATCAAGATCCTGGTGCCGGCGTACGTCATCGACGATCCGACGCTCGCCGCAGTGGTCGACGAACGCCACGCCGACAAGCTCTGCAAGGCGCTGGCAGGCCGTTCGGTCCGCGACTGCCTCTCGAAGAGCGACCCCGTTCCACCGGTCGCCGACCCGGACGCGACCGCACTGGAGGTCGCAGCGCTGATGGCGCGGGCCCGCAGCCCGCTGGTGGCGGTCGTGGAGACGGACAAGGCCGGCCCGCGGCTGCTGGGTGTGATCACCGCCTCCCATCTGCTGGAGCGGCTGCTGAGCGCCGCCTCCTGACGCGGGCGGTCCGCCGGTGCGGCGCACGGCCGGGCGTGTGCGAGGCGATCACCGGGGCCCGTACCACCAGGGTCCGTACCACCGGGGGTCCGTACCACCGGGGGTCCGTACCGCCGGGGTCGGTATCACCGCACCGCGCGGCAGCGCCGCGCGACCGGCGGCGACGCGATCCGATGCGTGCCCGGACCAATCGTGGCGGCGGCCCCGCCGCGCCAGTCGGCTCACCCGCGCCTCGCGGCGTCGCCGTCGGCCCGCAGTCTGCCGGGATCCGGCAATGTCCGCCCCGGGCAGTACGCACAAACAATCTGTCAAAGACGCGCCAAGGGCAGGTGAGGTTCCCCCGGTGTGCCGGGAAGCCTGGTCGGCGAGCAGGGAACGGTTTTCTCTCTTCCGATCGGGGCGTTGGCCATGGTGCTGGTGGTGGTGTTCGGCGTCGCACTGCTGATCGCGGTGCTCTTGTCGGGCCTTGCGGCACGGACGGTGCTCTCCACCTCCTTGCTCTTCCTGGTCGGTGGCGCGCTCGTCAGCGACGGTTTCCTCGGCCTGATCCACATCACGCCGGACAGCGGGATCGTGTCCGTGACGGCCGGCCTGGCCCTGTTCGCGGTGCTGTTCACCGACGGCATGCACGTCTCGCTGCCCAAGCTGCGGGCCAGTTGGAGGAACCCGGCCCGGGCCCTGGGTCTGGGCATGCCGCTTCTGGCAGTTCACCAAGTACGGCCTCGTCGTGACCGGCGTGACCGTGGCCGTCTCGCTGGCCTACGTGTGGCTGCGCTGCTTCGCCCTCGCCTGAGCCGGAGGCCGGACCACCGGCACGGATCGAGGACGTCACACATGGTCGACGCTCTTTGACGGTGCTCGGCTCCGGCACGGGGCGGCACGCCTTCGGCCACGGCAGCCCGTGGGCCCGGGGCAGGCGCGGCCCGAGGCCTTCGGCTCGTTCGGCGGGGCGGCCCACGTCGCGGCGACCGCAGAGAGGCCGTCGATGAACCGTGATGGCCCGCTGATGGTTTCTCAGCGGCTCACCGGCATGCAGACCCCCTTGAACGCTGCCGGGTACCGGCAATGCGGGAACGGGCCACAGCCGTGCATCATGCGGTGCGGGGAGCACTGCGGATGGTTCCGGTGCCGGGTACCGGCAGGTGCCCGGTCCCCGGGCCCGGCGGCGCCCGTGGCCTTGCGCGATCACACCGCCTGAGCCCCGGCACGCCTCTGCCGGGGCGCCCCTGCCCCGCCTCCGACTGCCCTGCCTCCCACTCCACCTTCCTCATGCCTCAAGGACGTATGCCATGGATGTCATCGGCGTGCTCGCCGCCGCCTGCCTGCTTCTCGCCGTCGTGGCACTGTCGGTTGTCTCGCGGCTCTTCCGCAAGGTCGAGCAGGGCAAGGCGCTGATCGTCTCCAAGACGCGGAAGGTCGACGTGTCCTTCACCGGTCAGGTCGTCCTGCCCGTGCTGCACAAGGCCGAGGTGATGGACATCTCGGTGAAGACGATCGAGATCACACGGGCCGGGCGGGAGGGACTGATCTGCAAGGACAACATCCGCGCCGACATCCGGATCTCGTTCTTCGTACGGGTCAACAAGACGGTCGAGGACGTCATCAAGGTCGCCCAGGCCGTCGGCACCGCGCGGGCCAGCGACCGGGACACGCTGCAGGAGCTGTTCCACGCGAAGTTCTCCGAAGCGCTGAAGACCGTGGGCAAGCAGCTGGACTTCACCGACCTCTACACCAAGCGCGAGGAGCTGCGGTACCGGATCATCGAGGTGATCGGCGTCGACCTCAACGGGTACCACCTGGAGGACGCGGCAATCGACTACCTGGAGCAGACGCCGCTGACCCAGCTGGACCCGGCCAATGTCCTGGACGCGCAGGGCATCCGGAAGATCACCGAACTGACCGTGGTGGAGCACGTGCGCACCAACGAGGCCCAGCGCACCGAGGAGAAGGAGATCACCCGCCAGAACGTCGACGCCCGCGAGGCGATCCTGGAACTGGAGCGCCGCCAGGCCGACGCCGAGATCAAGCAGAAGCGTGAGATCGAGACCTCGCGCGCCCGCGAGGAGGCCGAGACCGCGCGGGTCGTGGAGGAGGAACGGCTGCGCGCGCAGAGCGCGTTCCTGCACACCGAGGAGCAGCTCGGCGTCCAGCGCGAGAACCAGGCCCGTGAGGTCACCGTCGCCGCGAAGAACCGCGAGCGGGTCATCGCCGTGGAGAACGAGCGCATCGAGAAGGACCGGCTGCTGGAGGTGATCGCGCGGGAGCGGGAGACGCAGCTGACGAGGATCGCGGCCGAGAAGGAGGTCGAGGCGGAGAAGCGGGACATCGCCGAGGTCGTCCGCGAGCGCGTCGCCGTCGACCGTACGGTCGCCGAGCAGGAGGAGTCCATCAAGAAGCTGCGCGCCGTGGAGGAGGCGGAGCGGCAGCGGCAGGCCGTGGTCATCGCCGCGGAGGCCGAGGCGCAGGAGAAGCTGGTCAAGGACATCAAGGCCGCCGAGGCCGCCGAGCAGGCCGCCACGCACCGCGCGGCGGAGGAACTGACCCTGGCGGAGGCGCGTTTGAAGACGGCCGATCTGGACGCCCGGGCCAAGCTGCGGCTGGCCGAGGGTGTCCAGGCCGAGGCGGCCGCCGAGGGGCTTGCGGCCGTGCAGGTCCGGGGCAAGGAGGCCGAGGTCATCGAGAAGGCCGGTCGTGCCGAGGCCGTGGCCGCCGAGGCCCGGATGCGCGCGGAGGCGGAGGGCACCCAGGCACGGCTGAAGGCCGAGGCAGAGGGCGCGCAGGCCAAGGCCCTCGCCGAGGCGGCGGCCATCGGCGAGAAGCTCAAGGCCGAGGCGGCCGGCCTGACCGAGAAGGCGGCCGCGATGGCCGCCCTGGACGAGGCGTCCCGCGGACACGAGGAGTACCGGCTGCGGCTGCAGGCCGAGAAGGAGATCCGGCTCGCCGGACTGGACGTCCAGCGGCAGGTCGCCGAGGCGCAGGCCACGGTCCTCGCCACCGGTCTGGAGAACGCCGACATCGACATCGTCGGCGGCGAGTCGGTCTTCTTCGACCGGCTGATGTCCTCCATCACGCTCGGCAAGGGCGTCGACGGCTTCGTCGAGCACTCCCGGACCGCGCAGGCACTGGCCGGGCCCTGGCTGGACGGCTCATCCAGCTTCACGGAGGACCTGAGCCGGATCCTCGGCTCGGTCACCACGGCCGACATGCAGAACCTCACCGTCTCCGCGCTGCTGATGAAGCTGATGAAGGCGGGCGGCACGCACTCCGGACGGGTGCAGCAACTGCTCGACCGCGCGGGGGAGCTGGGCCTCGCGGACACCCCGCTCACCGCGCTCAACGGCACGGTCCGAGCCTGATGAACCGCGGTGCCGGAGCTGCCGCGCAGGGGACGGCAGCTCCGGCCCCGACCTCGTGGAAGGGACGCACGATCCATGGCCACCGCCCCGGAGACGGGCTCGTACGACACCGACACCGTCGACACCGCAACGTACGAGGTGCTGCGCGACCGGCTCACCGCACAGGCCGCAGAACTCGCCGCTCGTGTGGAGCGCCTCAACGCCCGCCGCGTGGAGGAGTTCGGTGCCACACGGCTCGGCCTCACCGCTACCGCCCGGCTGCGGACCGAGCATGCCTGCGTGCCCCGCGATGTCGTCGCGGTCGGGGACTTCCTGCTGTTGGGCTACCACGGCACGCGGCCCGGGCCGACGGTGGGCGACGTCCTGGCGCTGCACGGCCGCGACCTGAGCCGGCTGCCCGACGACGCCGTGCCCGGACTGCTGGACGACCCGGGCTTCATAAGGGAGTTCGCGGCCCTGCACCGCTACTACCGCCAGGCCCGCCTGCTCCGGCTGCGCCGCGCGGACGGCAGGCTGCTGGCCGTCTTCCAGACCGGCGAGAAGCCCGACGACATCCGGGTGCTGCGCTGGGCACTGACCGACGACGGACAGGCGACGTTCCTGGACGCGCGCGGCGAGCGCGACCACGTGCTCCCGCCCTCCCACGACTTCGCATGGACGGAGACGACCCGCGAGGACCACGTCCTGGGCCGTCACCCGCATGTCTCCGTACGGGGCGAGCTGTTCGTCTCCACCGTCGGCGGCGCCCTCACCGTCAAGACGGACGACGACACCGAGACGGACGGGGGCATCCACAGCGAGCCCGTCGACGAGCCGCTGCAGTCACTCGCCGACGCGGACATCGCGCACGCGCGCGTGGGGGCCCTGATCCTGCTGAGGATCCGCCCCTACAAGGAGCACACGGACCGCTACCTGGTCTTCAACACCCTCACCAAGGCCGTGGTGCGCCTGGACGGCATCGGGCGGGCGTGCCGCCGCCTGCCCGAGGACCAGGGGATCGTGTTCCCCGGCGGCTACTGCCTGGCCACGGGCACCCACAAGACATATGAACTCGATGCGGCCGGCTTGGAGTTCGAGCGGGAGGTGCGTTCGCCCTACGGCGAGGACGTGCTGTTCGCGTTCCACGCGCGCGCCGAGGGGCGCGGCCTGCTGCTGTCGTACAACACGATCCGCAAGGAGGTCTCCAGCCCGCTGCCCTGCCACGGATGGGCCCTGTTCGACGACGGCACCCTGACGCTGCTGCGGGCCGAGGGCGACGAACCCGCCCGCGTGCACCCGCTCCAGCAGTGGACGTCCCCCTACGTCGCCGACACGTACGCCGCCGCCACCGGCAGCGGCCTCTCCCCAAGCCCTCGGCCACGTTCACGCGGGGCGGACCCCATGGGCCGCGTCGGCAACGCCGACCTCGTGCGCGGCATCTCCGACTGCCTGTCCATCAGCCGCGCCGTCGCCGACACCACCCCCACGGTCGAGGTGTACGAGGCGCTGGTCGCCGCCTGCATCCGTGCGGCCGACAGCCACCACTGGCTCGGCGAGCCCGGACTCGGCGACCTGCGCACTCCGCTGGACGCCGTGCGCGCCACTGCCGAACAGGTGCTCGCCGAGTTCCGCACCGTTCAGACGCTGACCCGCCAGGCCGCCGGCACACTCGACGAGGCCGCCGGCCGCCTGGCGGCGGTGGTCCGCCGGCTGCGGGGAGATGCGCCGCGTGGCGCGGCCGCCTGGGTGGCCGGTCTGACCGAACTGCGCCACGCCCAGGGGCATCTGCTGACCCTGAAGGAGATGCGGTACGCCGACACCGCCCGCATCGACGAACTCGCCGCCCAGGCCGAGGCGGACCTGGCCTCCTTCGGGCAGCGCGCCGTGGCCTTCCTGGCCCGCGAGGACGCCTTCGCCGGACATCACGAGGACATCGAACGTCTTGTGGCCGACGCGGAGACGATCGGCAGCGCGGCCGAGGCCGGGCCCGTCGCTTCCCGGCTCGACGGCCTCGCCGACACGATGCGCACGGTCACCGAGGTCGTCACCGGCCTCGACATCGCTGACGCCACGGTGCGCACGTCCGTTCTGGAGCGCATCGCCGATGTGCTGGGCGGCGTCAACCGGGCCCGCGCCCTGCTCGACGCCCGCCGCCGGAGCCTGCGCGACAGCGAGGGGCGCGCCGAGTTCGCCGCCGAGTTCGCGCTGCTGGGCCAGGCGGTCGCCGGCGCGCTCGCGTCGGCGTGCGGCCCGGATGCCTGCGACGAGCAGCTCACGGGCATGCTGGTGCGGCTGGAGGACCTGGAGTCCCGATTCGCGGAGTTCGAGGACTTCCTCGGCGAACTCGCCGACAAGCGCATGGAGGTCCACGAGGCGTTCTCCGCCCGTAAGCAGACCTTCCTCGACGCCCGCGCCCGCCGCGCCGAGCAGCTCGCCGCGTCCGCCGCCCGCGTCCTGGACACGATCGCCCGGCGCGCCGCCGTCCTCGCGGACGCCGACGCGGTGAGCACCTACTTCGCCTCCGACCCCATGGTCGCCAAGGTCCGCCGCACCGCCGACGAACTGCGCGGACTCGGCGACCCGGTACACGCCGAGGAGCTGGACGGCCGTCTGAAGGCAGCCCGCCAGGAGGCGGCCCGCGCCCTGCGCGACCGCACCGACCTGTACGCCGACGACGGCCGGACCCTCCGGCTGGGCAGCCACCGCTTCGCCGTCACCACCCAGCCCCTGGACCTCACCCTGGTCCCGCACGGCGACGGTCTCGACCTCGTCCTCACCGGCACCGACTACCGCTCGCCCGTCACCGACCCCGGCTTCGCCGCCACCCGCCGGTACTGGGACCGTCACCTGCCCTCCGAGTCACCGGAGGTCTACCGTGCCGAACACCTCGCCGCCCGCCTGCTGAGGGAGTACGGCCCCACCGCCCTCGCTGAGGCCGATCTCCCCGCCCTGGTGCGCAAGGCCGCGGAGGAGGCGTACGACGAGGGCCATGAGCGCGGTGTCCACGACCACGACGCCACCGTGATCCTGACCGCCCTCCTGCCCTTGCACCAGCAGGCCGGCCCCCTGCGCCACGAACCCGCCGCCCGGGCGGCCGCCCAGCTGTACTGGGCGCACGGCACCACGGCCGAGGCGCGCGAGACGTGGACCCGGCGGGCCGTGTCCCTGGCCCGGGCCCGGGACACGTTCGGCCTGGCGCCCGCGATCGGCGACCTGGAGGAGGAACTGGCGGAGGCGATCGCCGCATGGGACCCGGATGCCGACCGGCCCGCGTCCGCAGCGGCCGCGTACCTCTTCGACGAGCTGACGACCGGACCCGACGGCTTCGTCATCAGCGCCGCCACCCGCACGCTGCTCGGCACATTCCGCCGTACGGTGGGCACCGCTGCCTACGACGACGACCTCGCCGCACTCGACGACCTCGCGGCGCGCCGCCAGCTGGCCGATGCATGGCTGTCGGCCTTCGTGGCCTCCACCGGCACGGACGCCGCCGCCGGGGACCTGGCCGAGGCGGTGGCCGCCGAGGTGTGCCCGGAGCTGACCCGCTACGAGTCCGACGCCGCACTCGCAGCCTCGGCCGGGAACCTGCTGGGTACCCACCCGCGCATCACCGACCGCCGCCTTTGCCTGAGGATCGACGAGTTCCTCGCCCGGACGAAACGGTTCGACGAGCGGGACGTCCCCGCCTTCCGCGGCTATCTGCGTCGGCGTACCGCGCTGGTGGCCGCCGAACGCACCCGCCTGCGCCTGGACGACCACCGCCCGCGCGCCATGGCGTCCTTCGTCCGCAACCGCCTCATCGACGAGGTCTACCTCCCGCTCGTCGGCGACAGCCTCGCCCGGCAGCTCGGCACCGCGGGCGAGACCAAGCGCACCGACACCGGCGGCCTCCTGCTGCTGGTCTCCCCGCCCGGCTACGGCAAGACGACCCTGATGGAGTACGTCGCCGACCGCCTCGGCCTGATGCTCGTGAAGGTCAGCGGCCCGGCCCTAGGGCACACGGTCACCTCGCTGGACCCGGCCGAGGCCCCGAACGCCACGGCCCGCCAGGAGATCGAGAAGATCAACTTCGCGCTCGCGGCCGGGAACAACACCCTCCTGTACCTCGACGACATCCAGCACACCTCGCCGGAGCTGCTGCAGAGGTTCATCCCCCTGTGCGACGCCACCCGCCGCATCGACGGCGTGTGGGACGGCGAACCGCGCAGCTACGACCTGCGCGGCAAGCGCTTCGCGGTCTGCATGGCCGGAAACCCCTACACCGAGTCCGGCGCCCGCTTCCGCGTCCCCGACATGCTCGCCAACCGCGCGGACGTCTGGAACCTCGGCGACGTCCTCACCGGCAAGGAGGAGGTCTTCGCGCTCAGCTTCCTGGAGAACGCGCTCACCTCCAACCCGGTGCTCGCCCCGCTCGCCGGCCGTGACCGCCGCGACCTCGACCTTTTCATCCGGCTCGCGCAGCAGGACCCCACGGCCCGCCCCGACCGCCTCGTACACCCCTACGCCCCCGCCGAGGCGGAGCGCATCGTCGCCGTGCTGCGGCACCTGCTCACCGCGCGCGAGACGGTCCTCGCGGTCAACGCCGCCTACATCGCCTCCGCCGCACAGTCCGACACCACGCGCACCGAGCCGCCCTTCCGGCTCCAGGGCTCCTACCGCACCATGAACAAGATCGCCCAGCGCATCCAGCCCGTCATGAACGACGCCGAACTCGCCGCCGTCATCGACGACCACTTCACCGCGGAGGCGCAGACCCTCACCAGCGGCGCCGAGGCCGGCCTGCTGAAACTCGCCGAACTGCGCGGCACCCTGACCCCACGGCAGGCCGGGCGCTGGGCCGAGCTGAAGGCCGCCTACGCCCGTGCCCAGCCCCTCCGCGGTCCGGCGGAGGACCCCCTCGCCCTCCCCCGGGCCCTCGGCTTCGCCCAGGCAGAGGGAACCCCCGTCGTCGCCGCACTCGGCCTGCTCGCCGACCGCGTGGCGGCCGTCGAGTCCGCCATCACCCGCGCCGCAGGCCCCCGCCCCCTGCTTGCGAACCCCGACGCCCGACACCCGGTTGGGCCGAAGGAGCGGTGATGGTGTCCTTACTGCTGTCGACGGGCGAGGGGCGCGGCTGCTGCCACTCGCGCGCGGACCGATGAACGTCTGGAACTCCGTTGCCCAGCCCATGGGCGCCGTCTTGGAGGACACCGAGCCGCCAGGGCCCAGGGCTGGGAAGCGGGTCGTCAGGCGCGCGCGGCGTTCTCGGCGATGCTCGCGGCGATCTGACCGAGGAGCGGCGCGGGCAGGTCGTGGCCCATGGCGTCGAGCGGCAGGTACGTCGAGCCGGCGAGCGCGGCGTGGGTCGCCTCGCCACCGGCGATCTTGATCAGTGGATCTTCGGCCCCGTGGATCACCAGCGCCGGGAGCGTCAGTTCCTGGAGGCTCTTCCTGCGGTCAGGGGCGATCATGGCAGCGGTCACCTGGCGTGTTCCCCCGTCGGGGTTCTTCGCGCGGTCGTATGCCTGGGTCGCCAGCGCGAGGCGGCGCTCGCGCTCGCCGTCCTCGTAGGTCTTCGAGCCGATGGTCGCGTACAGGCCGGCGATCTGCGCGATGGCGGCCTCGCGATCCCACAACAACGAGCAATCGATCAAGAAGACACCGATGGGGGTTCTTGGAACGACCGGCAACGCTCTTTGCCTCGCTCGGTCCGCTTCTCAGCGAACTGGGAAAGCTCGGTGAGCGGCGAACCGTCGATGAGGGTGGAGAAGCTGGACGAGACCCGCCGGGCGTACATGGCCCGGCCCCGTCCTCCGCAGCGCCCACACCGGCCGGCCGGGGACCCGCTCGGCATCGGCTTCGAGTCGGCGGTGGTGCTGCCGGTCCTGGTGGCGGTGGTCCCGCAGGTGCTCTCCGATCTCGCCTCCGGGCATATCCAGGCGGGCGGCACCTGGCTGAAGCGGTGGTGGCGGCGCCACACGCCGGGAACTCGCGGACTGGGCCACAGCCCAGGACCGTGCCGCCGGTCTGTCCGCGTCCCAGGCCGAAGCATGCGCCCAAGTTCCGCCGCCGGCCCCGTCACCGCGACCTGTGGCGGTCGCCCGCCCCGGACGGGCCGCCGACGAGCGGGCCGTCGTCGCCTCGACGTCGGTGCCCGGGCTGTCCACCGGCACGGGGACCGACGCCGTGCGGACGGACAAGGCTCATTGCCTGCCACCCCCACTCCGGCACGCGCGACTCACCAAATGAAAACGACTCTGATTACTGCACAGACCCAATTCATGGAACAGAATTCACCCCATACAATCCGCCCTTGATACCATTTACCGGACTTGCCTGAAGTCGCATCTGCCGAAATGGGGCCGCCACTCATGTGACGCGGGACACTACGCCGACGGTGGAGGAGCCATGCCTGCGCACTTGCTGCCGCTCGCCACTCACGAGCGGTTCCACACGCACGACCTCGACGAGGCCCGGGGCGAGGTGGGGCGCGTCTTCTGTCCGCATGGCCTGAACCTGGCGGAACGCGGGTCACAGCTCGATGCCCGCCTGCACGCGGTGGCCTTCGACCGGACCGGCCTCTACTACCTCGACTACGGTACCGAGGTCCGTATCACCCCCGGCGCGCTGGAGACCTTCTTCCTCGTCCAGATCCCGCTGGCCGGCACGGCCGATGTGAGCTGCGGACACCAGCACATCGTGTCCACACCCGAACTCGCCTCCGTGCCGTCTCCGACCGAGGATCTGTCCATGCGCTGGGCCGCCGCGAGCCTCATCGTATGGGTCGACCGCTCCGCACTCGAAGCGCACCTCGGCAAGCTGCTGGCCCGCCCCATACGCAGGCCGATCACATTCCACCTGGGCATGGACCTGACGCTGCCTGCCTCCCGTTCCTGGCTGCGGATCGTCGACCTCCTCCGGAAGGAGGCGGACAACGGCGTCATGCCGAGTCAGCCGTTGATGGTGGCCCAACTCGAGGGGCTGCTCATGACGCAGCTGCTGCTGGCGCAGTCCAGCAACTACAGCCCGGCGCTGCTCGGGGAGCAGCCGCGGGTCGCCCCGCTTGCCGTCAGGCGGGCCATGGAGCTCATCGAGGCACACGCCGCCGAGCCCCTCACCGTGGAGGACATCGCCACCGCAGTGGGCGTGGGTGTCCGCGCGCTCCAGGAGGGCTTCCAGCGCCACCTCGGAACGACTCCGCTGCGCTATCTGCGGGACGTACGGCTTGGCCGGGCGCAGGCCGAGCTGACCGCCTCCGACCCGGGCACCACGACCGTCACCGACATCGCGTTCCGCTGGGGCTTCTTCCACTCCGGCCGCTTCTCCATTGCCTACCGGCAGCGTTTCGGAGAGTCCCCCTCGGAAACGCTGCGCCGCTGAGCCTGCCGGTCCCCTTCAGGCGGTCGGCAGGTCCGCCCACCGGGTGACCGTGCCGGCGCCGCTGCGGGTGCCGTGCCGGACAGTCAGAGCGTCGACGACGGTGTTCCCCCGCCCGTGCTCCCCATGGCCCGGAAGGCTGCCCGTCTCACCGGACGAGAGTGCCGCGCCGGCATCGGTGACCTCGACCCGAAGCGTGCCGCACCCGTTGACGCCACCGACAGACAGCCGCAGCTCGGCTGGTGGCAAGGCGTGGATGATGGCATTGGTGACCAACTCGGAGATCACCAGGACTGCCCCTTCGACAGCGGACTGAGGTATCCCCCACGCGGTGAGTACCGTGTGGGCCCGACGACGCACCGTGCCGACGGCCTCGGGCACATGCGCCACCGGACAGGAGTACGTGCGGCTTCGCGGCGAGCCCGTCAGCGAGGCGGGAAGCCTGACCACAGTCGGGTCGTCCATGACCTCGTCGCCCGCGCCGGTGACGTACCCGGCCTGGTGGGCCAATCCGGGCAGGTGGCCTGGTCCGCCGGCCTGGCCGACACCGTGGCCGTGGCGTGCTGCGACCGCGGTCAGCACCTGCGGCGCCTCTTCGTCGCTCGGCGAGACCCAGTCTGCGGTGGGCTCCGACCACCTTGCCATGGCTCCCCGTCTCCAAGAACTCGTGAGGCTTCAGACGAGCCTCCACTGCCTGCGAGAGTAGATCCGGTTCTCAGGCACTGCTATCCGGTCGACGCGGGACGTCATCCGGGTAACGAACCAACCGGGCGTTCCGCGCTTGTCGACGTCTTCCGCCCATCTCCTGCGCGTCGCCGGGGTCGGACTTCTTGCGCAGTGACCCGGGATGGATGCCCGAATCCTCGGCCACCTCCGGAATCGGCCTCCCGGTCTCCGTCACGATCCGTACCGCCCCCTCACGGGACTCGGCGTCGTAGACGCGCTTCCTGGATGCCATGACCCCGGCTGTCCCTCCGGTCACGGTCTCCACCGTAGGAGGGAAGGTGCACCGGCCCACCAGTTCCCCACCGGAGTGGTGACAAGCGGTGAACGCCGCCGCGAGCTGCTGCGCTGGGCAGAGGACGGCGGGCTGATCGTGGAGGACGACTACGACGCGGAACACCGCTACGACCGGCCTCCGGTGCCCGCGCTGCGCGCACTGCTGGCCGATCAGGTGTGCTACACGGGCAGCGTCTCGGAGTGCGTTTCCCGGATCGGCGGCTATTCGGGGATCTTCAGAAGCTGTTGTCCTTCCGGGCGTCGTTGATGCGTTTCCGCTGCGTTTCCGCTGGTCGGAGACAGGAGCGGGGATTCCGTGGGAGCGGGGATTCCGTGGGAGCGGGGATTCCGTGGGAGCGGGGATTCCGTGGGAGCAGTGGCCTGTCGGGTTTCGGCGAAGGCAGGAGATCGCCGAGGCGGCCGGGGCGGCACCCGCGGCGGGGGA
>NZ_JBHUDX010000143.1:0-21540 GCF_042678285.1 Streptomyces caeni | reverse complement strand
CAACCGTCCGGCGTACGGAAGGCGTCCGTACACCAGTACGTCGACGCGCGGGGAGGGACGACAGTGAACAGTGGTGCGATACGCCGGCGCCTGGCGCTCGGCCTGGCCGTGCTGACGGCGGGAGGGCTGCTCGCGGTGGCGAGCCCCGGCGACGCGCAGGCGGCCGTCCACTGTTCCGGACGCAAGGTCCGTACGCTTCCGTTCTCGGCCGGCTCGGTGCAGGTCTACAAGCGCGACGGCTATGTGTGCGCGGTGACCGTCGTGAAGCGGACGTCCGGCCGCAGGTCCATGTCGGTCAGTGTGCAGGCGCGGGGCAGCCGTCCCGTGAGCGACACCGGGGCGTACGTGCATCACGCCGGGCCCGTGACCGTGCACGCCGGGCACCGGTGCGTGCGGGTGAGGGGCTCGGTGGGCTCGGCGTCGGTCCGTTCGGGATGGTTCCTGTGCTGAGGGAGCGCCGACCCGGGGGCTCCACGGCCGTCCCCGCAGAGGCGCGGTTCCCCAGGCTGCGAGGGTAGGCCGCGGGTCGGCGTTCAGGCCGTGACGGCGGGTCGCGGGCCGGCCGGGTGACGGTGCCGCCGGCCCGCGGACCACTCGGCGGGTGACCGGTGGGTCCGCCACGGCGCCCGGGCCGGGGACACCGGGCTGCGCCGATCGGGGCTCACACCCGCCGCGCGCAGCCCACCGGCCGGTCCCCGCCGAGCCGGACCGGACAGCCCCGCCACCCCCAGCGCGACCGCCCCCGGCGCGCCCAGCAGCGCCCGTGTCCCCCGCATAGCGCCCCCCGGTCCACCCCGCCTCCGGCGTGACCGGCGGACACGGCCCACGCCAGACGATGCGGGTGCTTTGCGACTCCTGGGGCCCGACGCTCCGTCCCGGGCGCACCGCTAGGGGGTGTTTCGAAAGTCCTGTGCGGTGCCCGCGGTGTCCGGTGCGTGCTCTCGGCATGCCGGACGAAGGCCCTCGTACTGGACGTACTTGGGGTTTCGGCCGGTGCGGCGAGAGTGTGTGCCGGGCGCCGTGGGTGCTGTGCGGGACTTTCGAAACACCCCCTAGTACGACAGCCCGTACCCGATGGGGTACAGCACCTGCGCCGGGTCGTCCGCACGCTGCACCGGCACCGGCAGCCTCCCGCGCGGTCTCACACGCCCCGCGATCACCCGTGCGGCCGCGCGCAGTTCGACGTCCGTCCATGAGTAGGAGGCCAGGCAGGCGTCCACCTCGGGCAGCTGGGCCACGTCGTAGGGGTTGCGGACGGCGACCGCGATCACCGGTTTCCCCGTGGCGAGCAACTGGTCCACCAGCGTCCGCTGGGGGCTGGCCGCGCCCACGTTGTACGTCCCCACGACCACCGCGTCCGCGTCCCCCGCCGCCGTCACCGCCCGGGCGATCGCCGCCTTCGACGGTGCCGTGCCGGTGGACAGCGCGGTGGCCGTGAAGCCCAGCCCGGTCAGGGCGTTCGCGAGCACGGTGGTGGGCGGCCCGTCGGTGCCGGACGGCGATGCCGGGTCGGCGCCGACGACCAGCAGCCGTGGATGGGTACGGCGCGACAGCGGCAGCAGGCCCCTCGCGTTGACGAGCAGCGTGGTCGTGCGGTCCGCGATGCGGTCCGCCGCGCGCAGGTGCGCGGGGGTGCCGACGGTCCGGTCGACACCGCCGGAGGTGACGTACGGCCGGTCGAGCAGCCCGAGTTTCGCCTTCAGACGCAGGATGCGCAGGATCGATTCGTCGAGCCGTGCCTCCGTCAGCTCCCCGCCCCGCACCGCCTGGAGCACCGCGTTCCACGCGATGTCCAGGGAAGGCGGGTTGAGCAGCTGGTCGGCGCCCGCCTTCAGGGCGAGCACGGGCACGCGGTCGTCGCCGTACTTCTGGCGCACGCCCTCCATGCCGAGGGAGTCCGTCACCACGACCCCGTCGTAGCCGAGTTCCTCGCGCAGGATGCCGGTGAGGATCGGGCGCGAGAGCGTCGCCGGATCGCCCGAGTCGTCGAGGGCGGGGACCATGATGTGCGCGGTCATGATGGAGTCGATCCCGGCGCGGATCGCGGCCCGGAACGGCACCGCGTCCAGCGTCTTCCACAGCTCGCGGCTGTGTGTGATGACGGGGAAGCCGAAGTGGCTGTCGACGGCGGTGTCGCCGTGGCCGGGGAAGTGCTTGGCGGTCGCCGCGACCCCGGAGCGCTGGTAGCCGGACACCTCGGCCGCCACCAGGCCCGCCACCGCGTCCGGGTCCGCGCCGAAGGAGCGGACGCCGATGACCGGGTTGGCCGGGTTGACGTTCACGTCGGCGTCGGGCGAGTAGTCCTGGCGGATGCCGAGGGCGCGCAGTTCGGCGCCGGCGATCCGGCCGAGGGTACGGGCGTCGGTGCGGGAGCCTCCCGCGCCGATGGCCATGGCGCCCGGGAAGAGGGTGGCGGGCCTGCCCACGCGTGCCACTATCCCGTGCTCCTGGTCCGTGGCGATGAGCACGGGCAGCCCGCGCGGCAGGTCGAGGGACGCCTTCTGGATCCCGTTCGAGAGGTCCGCGATCTGGTGCGGGTCACGGGTGTTGTGCGCCCAGGTGAAGTAGATGATGCCGCCCACGCGGTACCTGGCGATCAGCTCGGCGGCCGTCCGTACGCCGATCTCCTTGAGGTTGGCGTCGATGTCGGCCTGGTCGGGGTCGGTGGCGGAGTGGCCGTACACCCGCATCACGAAGAGCTGGCCGACCTTCTCCTCGAGCGTCATACGGGCGATCAGCGCCCGTAGCGGCTCGTCGTCGTGCCCTGAGGCGCGGGCGGTGTCCGGGGTGAGGGCGAGGGCCGCGGTCAGGCCCGCGGTGGCGGCGAGGACCGTACGTCTGGAGGGGCTCGCGGTGCTTCCCGTGCCGACGTCGTGCACGTGCGCTCCTTCCGGAGGAGAACGCTGAAGGAAACTTCCAAGGAGTCACCAATATCCGGGAAGTTTCCGCCAGTCAAGGGAGCGCACGGTAACGGCCGAGGGGGCCGTCATCGGCGCTGTGTGGGGGGCGCGCCGATGACGGCGTGCTGCCGGCCGCGTGCGGCGGAGAGGGTGGTCGGCGATCGCAGCAGCGGCGAGGCCGACACCGCGGCGCGGGGACTCATCCGGCAGTGTGTGTTGGACGGGGCCGGGCCGGGACGGGTTCCCCGAAAACGCCGGTATTCCGCAAGCCGGGACGGGCGTGGTCGACGGGGCGTGGTGGCCGAGGGGGACCTCGACGCCCCCTCCGGCAGCGGACCCCGGCCCGGACGCGACGGATCGGCGACCCGAGCGGCAGGGGGATGTGCGCCCGCGTCCTCAGCCGGCCGGCTCCGCGGCAGCCGGGCGCAGTTGATCGCGCACCGCCGTCAGCACCGCATCCCCCTCCGAACCCGTGCGCACGGCTGCGAGGACGTTCCGCGACGATGGTGCGTCCCGCGTCGTCGGCAGGTCCGGCGCGGGAGGGCAGTCCCGGCGCCCGGCGCTGGGTGCGGCGAGTGTAGCGAGCTCGGGTTCCCTTGAAATCCTTTTTCCGAATCAGTCCCACCATCGTATGGCTTTGATCGGTACGGCACTTACATCCGGTTCGCTCCGGAAAAGCTCTCTGTGTACGGCACATGCCGGGGGAGTACGCGCGCCGACCGCACACCACGCGTCCGCCCCCGCATGGTTTCTGATCGCCTTAAGGGGGCTGCGATGGCCGTTGACCGCAGGCAGATTCTGAGGGGGGCCATCGCCGGGGCGGCCATGGCCGCCCCCTTGGGGCCCGGGGAGACGGCGGCGCGTGCCCCGTCCGCCACCGGCGGCACCTTCGACGATCCGCTGACCTGGCCGGCCCTCGTGGACGGCGGCAGTCCCGTGCACCTGTGCATCGACAACACGACGCACCGGTTCGGCAGTTCCCGCACAGCGGCGCGGACTCTGGCGTACCGGCTGACGAAGGGCAAGGTCATCGTGCCGGGGACGACCTCCGGCTATCTCGGCCCCACCATCGTCGTCCGCACCGGAACGCCCGCCACCGTGACCGTCACCAACCAGGTCACCCGCCATCCGCTCGCCGCCAGCATCGACACCGCCCTGCACGGAGCGTCCGCCCGGGACAGGACGCGGCCCCGGACGACCGTCCATCTGCACGGCGCCAACTCCAGGCCGGTGGACGACGGCGGGCCGCTGGACACGTTCCCGCGTGGAAGCGCCGGTCAGCCGCCGTTCCCGAACCCGACCACCTACCGGTACGAGAACAACCAGGACGCGACCGCCCTCTGGTACCACGACCACGCCCTCGGTATCACCCGGCTCAACGTGTACGCCGGCCTCACCGCCGGCTATCTGATCCGGGACACCCCTGACACCGGCATCGACACCGGTGACGGCACGATGCTGCCGGCCGGACCGCACGAGATCCCGCTCATCCTCCAGGACAAGGCGTTCACCGCGGCCGGGGAGCAGTACTTCCCCCCGGCGCCGTGGGTCAGCGAGTCCTTCGGGGACACCCCGGTGGTCAACGGCGTGGCACGCCCGTATCTGACGGTGGACCGGGGGGTCTACCGCTTCCGGCTGCTGAACGCCTCGAACGCCCGCTTCTACCGCCTCGGTATCACGGTCCGGGGGACAGGCACCGTGGTGCCCTTCTGGCAGATCGGCGGTGACGGCGGGCTGCTGAACAGCCCGGTGCGTATGAAGCAGTTGCTCATCGCACCGGCGGAACGCGCCGATCTTCTGGTCGACTTCCGGGGCCTGGCGCCCGGGACGGTGCTCGAGGTGGGCAACAGCGCGGCGGCCCCCTATCCGGCCGGTTCCCCGGGCACGCCCGCGCTGCGGCAGATCATGCAGTTCCGAGTGACCGGGAGGACGGGCTGGGCGCCCCACCGGCCCATCGCCGGGATGTGCCTGCGCCCGGTCACCCCGGTCCGGCGGCTGGACCGGCCGGCCGCGAGCGCCCCCGTCCGCACGCACAGCCTCGTCGAGATCACGGACCCGGCGACCGGCGACGTGCTGATGGTCCTGCAGGACAACCGCCCGTTCCACGACCCCGTGTACGCCTCCCATCCGGTCACCCCGGACACCCTGGAGGTCTGGGAGTTCGCCAACACCACGCCCGACAACCATCCGATCCATGTGCACCTCGTGCAGTTCCAGGTGCTGGGACGGCAGCCGTTCGACGCGCGCCGCTACCGCAGGGAGGTCTACGCCGACGCGTCGGGCCGGGTGACGGCGGGCTCGGGCCCCTACCCGCCGCCCTCACCCCGCGGATACCTGACCGGGGCCCTCCAGCCGCCCGCCGCGAACGAGATGGGCTGGAAGGACACCGTGCAGGCACCCCCGGGGATGGTGACCCGGATCGCGGTGCCCTTCGGGTGCGGCGCGGCGCCGTTCCCGATCGCGGCCCGCGAGGTCTACTCCGGCGACTACGTGTGGCACTGCCACATCGTCGATCACGAGGACCACGACATGATGCAGCGTTACCGCGTCGCCTGACCGGTTCCCGTCGGGCACCGGGGCGGTGCCCGCCCGCAGGGGAGCAGCACGGCCGCACGCGGATCACCGATCGGCGTCGGTCCGCAGTTCGGGTGTCGTCGCCCCGACGAACACGACCGCGAGCAGGCACAGCAGGCCGCCGCTGACCAGTGCGGCCGCCCCCGAGGTCCATCCGGCGACCAGGCCGCCGCGCAGATTGCCGAGGTTGGGGCCGGCCTGGCCGACGATCTGTTCGGCGGCCGTGACCCGGCCCAGAAGGGCGTCGGGGGTGCGGGTCTGCACGATCGTGCCGCGGGAGATCACCGAGGTGGTGTCGGCGGCGCCGGCCAGGGCGAGCAGCCCCATCCCGGCCCAGGGGCTGGTCGTCAGGCCGAAGAGGGCGAGCGCGCCACCCCAGGTGGCGGCGCCGCAGAGCATCACCGGGCCAGAGCGCCCCCACCGGGTGGCCGCGCCGGACAGGGCGGAGCCCGTGACGCCGCCGACGGCGACGGCCGACAGGAACAGGCCGAGCGTACGCGGGCTGCCGCCGAACCGTTCGGCGTTGACCAGGGGGAAGAGGCTCATCGGCATCGACAGTACGGTGGCGGCCAAGTCGGTGATCAGGGCGCCGCGCACCACCCGGTGCCCGGCCAGGAAACGCAGCCCGTCCAGCACCCCGTTCAGCCCGGCCCGGGACGGCTCGCCCTCGGGCTGGAGCTCGGGCAGGCCGACGGCACTGTGGAAGGTGACGGCGAAGCTCAGGGCGTCCACCAGGTAGCAGGCGCCGACGCCCAGCCAGCCGAGCAGCAGGCCGCCGAGCGCCGGGCCGACGAGCATCGTCGACTGGAACGAGACCTGGTTGAGCGCCAGCCCGGCCGCCACCTGCTCCTTCGGCAGCAGCCGCGGCACGAAGGTGCCCGCCGCCGGGCCCGCGACCGCGCCGAAGCCGGACTGCGCGGCGACCAGCGCGAGCACCCCGGCCACCGGCACCCGCCCGGTGAACCCCTGCACCGCGAGGAGCAGTGCGCAGACCGCCTGGCCCACGGTGTTCGCGAGGTAGATCCGCCGCCGGTCGCCCCGGTCGGCCAGCGACCCGGCGAACAGGCCGAACAGCACCGTGGGCAGCGCCTGCGCCAGGCCGACGGCACCGCTCCAGACCGTGCTGTGCGTCATGTCCCAGACCTGGTACATGACGGTGACCATGCTCATGAACCCGCCGAGCACCGACACCGTCCGCCCGATCAGCAGCCGCCGGAACGCCGGGGACGTCCGCAGGGGCCGCACGTCGATCAACGTACGGGCCAGGATCATGAGGCGGCGGCGGTGGTGGCCGCGGCGGCGGCGACGGCACGGGCGGGCTGGGGCACGGCGGGGAGGCTAATCCCGGCCCGCCCGCGGGGCCACCGATTAACGGCGCGGCTACGCCGACTCGTTCAGCAGCCGGGCGAGGTGCTCGCGCCCCGGACCGAGGAGCTCAGGCAGGGGCGGCGCCGCCTCGTACCACCGCTTCTCGTACTCCCAGCACAGCCAGCCCTCCCAGCCGTGGCGGGAGAGGACCTCCACGCACTCGGTGAGCGGGAGGACACCGGCACCGAGCGGCAGCGGGGTGGTGTCGTCGGCGGACGCGATGTCCTTGACCTGGACGTAGCCGAGGTACGGGGACAGGGCCGCGTATGTCTCCTGTGGCTGCTCGCCGCCCAGCCAGGTGTGCATCACGTCCCACAGCGAGCCCACGCGGCGGTGGCCGACCGCGCCCAGCACGCGGAGGGCGTCCGCGCCGGTGGGGTGCGAGTCGTGGGTCTCCAGCAGGATCCGCACGCCCACCCCGGCGGCGTAATCGGCGGCGGTGCCCAGGCGTCGGGCCGCCAGGGCGTCGGCCTCCTCGGGGGGCTGTCCGGGGCGGCCGCCGGGGAAGACGCGGACGAAGGGGGCGCCGAGGTCGTGGGCGAGGTCGAGGAGGTCGCGGACGGCGGTGAGAACGGGTTCGTCCGCACCGGGCTCGGCCACCCGCGCGTACCCCGCGAGCCCCAGGATCTCGATGCCCTGCGCCTTGAACTCGGCGGCCACCTGCGACCGTTCGTCCGGGCCGATGCCGGGGTGCACCGGCTCCTCCGGGTGGGCGCGCAGTTCCACGCCGTGGTAGCCGTGCGTGACCGCGAGCCGCACCACGTCCGGTACGGGCAGGCCGGGGACGCCGAGGGTGGAGAACGCGAGCTTCATGCTCACGGACCCTACTCGTGACCGCCGGGTACCGCCCCTCGGAGCTGTTCGGGCGCCGTGTGCAGGTCCAGCCGCCAGTCCTGGCCGACGAGGTCCTTGCCGAAGGAGCGGTGAGGTTTCTCCGAGACGAGGACGAAGCCGTGGCGCTGGTAGATGCGGCGGGCGGCGGCCAGGACGTCGTTCGTCCACAGGACCAGGTCGCGGTAGCCGACGCCGCGTGCGAAGCCGATGCACGCCTCGACCAGCCGGTCGCCGATGCCCAGTCCGCGGGTGTCGGGCTCGACGAGCAGGAGCCGGAGCCGGGCGGTGGCCGGCACCTCGTCCCGCACGCACATCACACACCCCACCGGCCGCCCGTCCCACTCCGCGATCCAGACCCGCTCCAGGTGCGGGTCGTGGTCCTCGGCGAAGTCCGCGACGATCCTCGCCACCAGTCCCTCGTAGTCGGCGTTCCAGCCGTGTTCGGCGGCGTACACCGCGGCGTTGCGCTGGACGATCCAGCCCAGGTCGCCGGGTGCGGGGTCGCGCAGCACCACCTCCCGCGGACGGGGGGCCCTGCTCTTGTCGAGAACCGAGCGGATGGTGCGCATCGCCTCCGCCAGGCGCGGCCGGTCGGCGGGGGAGACGGTGTCGAGCAGCGCGGCCACGGTCTCGCGCGCCCGCTCCTCCAGCAGGCCGGCGGCGTCGCGGCCGCGTGGGGTCAGCGTGATCCGCCGGCGCCGCGGGTCCTTGTCGGAGGGCGCCCGCCGGACCAGCCCGTCCTGCTCGAACTTGTTGAGGATGCGGCTCAGGTATCCCGCGTCCAGGGAGAGCGCCGCGCGCAGGTCGGCCGCGTCCGTACGCGGCGAGTGCGCCAGCTCGTACAGCACGCGGGACTCCGTGAGCGTGTACGGCGCGTAGAGGTGGCGGCCGTAGTCCAGCGCGCCGATGACGTTCGTGTAGAAGCGGTTGAACGAGCGGATGTCCTGGACGGTCATGATCGACCTCGCCTGATGGTTGACTCAGTCAGAGGATGGGCACCTGAGCCTACGGCGACTCATGGCCGCCGTCCATGGGTTCCGCGCGCCTCCGGGCGGTTGGGGTCATGGGCATGCCCGACGAGCCGCCGCCGCACCGGCCGCCGCATCAGCCGGGCCCCTGCGGACCGCCGTCGTACGGGCTCCTGTCGTGCGGGCCCCCGTCGTACGAGCCGCGCCCGTACGGCTCGCCGCCGCAAGGCCCGTACCCGGGCCCCTACGCGGCCCCCTGCTCCTACGCGCCCGCCGCGCCGCCCGCGATGCCCGGCGTGGTGCGCGCCGCCCGGATCACGATCTGGGCCATGACGGGACCGACCCTGCTCGTGTCGCCCCTGGTCGGCCTCGCCGGGGGCCGCGCGCCGCGGGCCGGACCTTCGGCCAGAACCTGATGGGCCCGGTCCGGCTCGTCCTGGCCTTCCGCTACCGCACGGCGGGCACCGGTGTCCGCACCACGTCGATCGTGCTGGCGAGTGTCCAGATCCTGCCGGCCCTCGGCGGCACCGCCCGTGGCGTTCCGGGAGGCGCCTTCGCCCTGCTGGGCGCGATCACGGAGGTTGTGGCCAGGGTTTGCGGTTGACCGTTGACCACTTCCTCAGCTGGTCGCCGACCGCCTGGGGGGATTGGGGTCAGGCGAGTGACGCCCGTGGCGGCTTCGAGTTCTTCTCTCAGCTTCTGGTTCTCCAGGGTGATTCGCTGGATGTGGCAGGCGGCGAGTGTGAGGGTCTCGGTGAGCTCGCGACTGTGACGCTTGAGCTTGGCGTTTCGGGCGACGAGCCTGTCGTAGCGGGTAGGTTCGCTTGGGGCTCCTGGTGTCGGCGGCGCTGATCGGAGGGCGGCGATCTCCTGTGCGATGTCGGGGAAGTGGCGGCGGAAGGTCGTGTTGCTCATGCCGCACTTGCTGGCTAGGGCCAGGACGCTCGGCTGGGTGCCCTTGTCGCCCGCTCGCTGGCGGAGTTCGTCCAGTGCTGCCCGGACCCGGGATTCGGAGGGGGAGCCGACGCGGCGGGTCATGTGGTCTCCGGGGTCGTCCTGCAGGGGGAGGCTCCAAACCACCGCAGGCTGCGTCGGTTAAGTGCCGGTCGTGATGAGCGCTGTGGGGAAAGGCGCGGCCTTGATCGCGTCAGAGGTGGGTCTTCGGTGGCTCACCCGCTAGAACACCCGCCGCAGGCACTCCGCCAACGGACACCTCAGCCCCGTCGACTACGAACACCAGCACCAGCAGGAGTCCGACAAGCTCACGTTGGCCGCATAACCACCCGAACGCGTGTCCATTTTTGCGGGGTGATGCCCGTTATGTCTCGACTGTCGAGAGATCACCCGAACAGGAACCGTGTTCGACTGATCAAGCCTGCCCAGCGGTGAGCGGATGGTGTCTAGATGCACTGACCGGACAGGTTGACTGAGTTTGCCGGGTGATGATCGCTTGACTTGTACCAAGGTCCAACGCTGAGGCTTGCGGCATGGATGAGGCAGATGAGCTGTTCAGCATCGCGGAGGTCTCGGCGCGGATCGGTCTGGCGCCCGACACACTGCGCTACTTCGAACGTCAGGGGACCGTGCCGTCTCCTCGGCGCGACAACGCGGGCCGTCGCCAATGCACGACGGCCGATGTCGAGCTGATCCGCATGTTGGTTCATCTCCGTGAGACCGGAATGCCACTCGCTGACATTGCGCAGTTCACAGGTGCCGACGACACGGTCACAGATCCAGCCGGCCTCCGGCTGGAGTTGCTCACGGCTCACCGCCGTCGCGTCCAAGATCGCCGCGAGGAGCTGGACCGTGCCCTCGAAGTGATCAGCCGGAAGATCGCGGACTACAGCGATCGGATCACGAGTTCGCTGGAACTCCTCGACCGGCCGGACTGCACGATCGCCTTCAGCGTCCAGGGCGAGGGGCCACTGCTGTTCCTCGTCGGCGCACCGGCGGGACGAGCTGGCTTTGCAGCGCTGGCGCACGAGCTTGCAGGACGGTTCAGGGTTGTCACCCACGATCCGCGCGGCATCGGTGCCGGCCGCGCGGTATCGGGGATGGCTGCGCCCACGCCCGAGGTCCTGGCTGAGGACCTTGCTGCACTCGTCGACCGGTTCACCGGCGGGCCCACGCTGTTCGTTGGTACCAGTGGTGGTGCCGTCACGCTGCTAGAGCTGGCCAAGCAACATCCCCACCTGGTCGACCGGGCCGTCTTGCACGAGCCACCCCTTGTATCTCTCCTCAACGACGCGGACCTGACGGACCGCGCTGCGGCAGCGTTCATAGCGGCGGAAACTGACCCTCAATGGGCGGTGCAAGAGTTCTTTGATTTCAGCGGCGCGGGCCACCACACAGGCCCAGATCAGACGCCTCCCACGCACATGGCTCTGCCCGAGCTGCCGGCTGAGGAACTCGACAAGAACCGCTACTTCCTGGGGCGGATGGCCGGCCCCACGGTCTTCTACGTGCCCGACATCGAAGCCACCCGCCGGATTTCGGTGGTGCTGTGCGCCGGCGCGCTGAGCCATCACCAGATGGCGCGCCGGGCCACCCAAGCACTCGCTGGCCAGCTGGGACTGCCTCTGATCGACATGCCCGGCAACCACGTGGGCGCAAGCGCCGAGCCGGCAGCGTTCGCCCGCGCCGTTGTGCCCCTACTCGAACGCTGAACATAACCCCTGGCCCCTGATGTACCGCCGCTACAGACCGGTCACTGACCATCTGTGCACAAGGGCGCTCATCCTGCTGAGCCAGGGCAGCGCAGGCCAGTGGTTCAGAAGGCCACGCCTCCCCGGGGACCGGGGTTGGGCGGCGCGTCCCGGGAGCTGAACGACAGGCGGCGCCAGGTGCTCAGGCGACCCAGTGCGGCCGACGGGCGGCGGGCGAGGCCGGGAGGCCGTCGGCGAGGGCGGCGGCCATACGGCGCACCGCCTCGCGCAGGGTGTCGGCGGGCATCGTGTAGGGGATGCGGAGGCGCTGCTCGAAGACGCCAGGGGCGGTGGCGAAGCGGGAACCGCCCTCGATCCGCACGCCGTAGTCCAGCGCTCGCTCACTCAGCGCCGAGGCGATGGGCTCGCCCAGATCGACCCAGAGCGACAGCCCGCCGGGCGGCTGCCGCCAGGTCCACTTCGGGATGTGCTCGGCCAGGGCCGCGGCCAGGGCCGCACGCTGCTCGCGCATCTGCTCAAGGCGTTGCGGCAGGAGTTCTGCGCCCCGCGCCAGGAGGGCGAGGGCCAGGAGCTGGTCCAGGACCGAGCCGCCCATGTCGGTGGCGACCCGCTGCCCGGCGAGTTCGGTCACCAGCTGCGAGGTGGCGCGCAGCCAGCCGATGCGCAGGCCGCCCCAGTGCGTCTTGCTCATGGAGCCGATGGTGATGACCTGGCCGGCGCCCCCGCGCGCGGCACGGGAGGCGAAGGGCGGCGGGGCGGGGACGTCGAGGGCGAGGCCGCCCAGGGTCTCGTCGATCACCAGCCAGGTGCCGGAGCGCTGAGCGGCGCGCAGGACGCGGATGCGCTCACGGCCGGGCATGAGAAGACCTGTGGGATTGTGGAAGTCAGGGATCAGGTAGGCCAGTTGGGGCACCACCTGACGGAGCGTGGATTCTACGATCTCGATGTCCCAGCCGTCGTCGGTCACCGGGACCGACACCGGCCGGAGCCGGGCGCGACGCATGGCCTCAAGAGCGTTCGGATAGGACGGGTTCTCGACCATGACCCGGTCGCCGGGGCCGCACAGCAGCCCCAGCACCAGCGTGAGCGCGTGCTGGGCACCGGAGGTCACCAGGATCTGTTCGGGCACGGTGGCCAGTCCCCGCTGGGTGAAACGCTCGGCGATGGCGGCGCGCAGCTCCGGAAGGCCGTAGGGGTGGTAACCAGGGGTGCGCGCGTGCTCGGTGAGCTGCGGGGCGATCTGGGCGAGTGCGTCGGCGAGCGTCTGCTCCGGCAGCCCGGGGGCCGCCCTGGCCAGGTCGATCGCGGTGTCCGGGGGTGCGAGGACCCGTGTGACGTTACTGGGGATACGCCCCTCGGGCAGGGCCGTCCAGGTGCCGGAGCCCTGGCGGCTGTGCGCGTAACCGCTCTCGCGCAGCAGGTCGTAGGCGGCGGTGATGGTGGGGCGGCTGGTGCGCAGGGCGGTGGCCAGTTCCCGCTCGGCGGGGAGCTTGACGTGCAACGCGATCCGTCCGTCCAGGATCAGCGCGCTGATCGCCTGGGCCAGGTGGCGGTAGGCGGGTCTCGTCCCAGCCGGGTCGGGCAGCAGGGCGGCGAGCTGTCGGCTCCCCAGCGTTCGCCCGACGCGATGCGCCCTGTCCACGGGTCGGGACGGAGTCGAGTCGGCCATACCACTCTCCCGGAATTGGCCATGCTGTCGGAGCCAATCACTGTACAAACTCGCCGCCAGTGCATGGAACAGCGAGCCCCATCGGAGGCACTGGCGTGGGCCAGGAAGGCAAGGACTGTTGCGAGCCTGAACGTCCGCACGGTCACGAGGAGCGCATCAGGACTGCGCTGACACCGATCCGGAGCGGTCGGCTGAAGATCGCACTCATGGACCCCGGAATCGGGCTGCTGGCGGCGGCCGCCGCGGTGCGCCGCCTGCGGCCCGACGCCGATCTCGTCCTCTCCTCGGACCCCGGCAGCATGCCGTGGGGGCCACGCACCCCGCAGGACATCGCGGCCCGCGCCCTCGCGATCGCCGAGGCGGCCGCCGCGCACCGCCCCGACGCGTTGATCGTCGCCTGCAACACCGCCACTTTGCATGCCCTGCCCGCTCTGCGCGCCCGCCTCGGACCCGGCACCCCCGTCATCGGCACGGTCCCGGCGGTCGAACCGGCCGCCGCGGGCGGCGGACCCGTCGCCGTCTGGGCAACCCCGGCCGCCCTCGGAAGCCGCCGGCTACGCGGCCTCATCCGGACGTTTGCGAACGGCGTGCGCGTCACCGAGGTGCCGTGCCCCGGGCTCTCCGACGCCGTCGAGCACGCGGACGAGGCGGCCGTGGCCCGCGCGGTCGCTGCCGCGGCGGAGCGCACCCCGGACGATGCCAGGGCCGTGGTTCTCGGCTGCACCCACTACGAACTCGTCGCCGAGCGCATCCGCACGGCCGTGCAGCAGCCCGGTGCGCCGCCGCTCGTCCTCCACGGCTCGGCCGGCCCGGTCGCCGCTCAGGCCCTGCGCCGGATCGGCGAGGGACCCGCCCCGCAGGCGCCCGCCGAGGGCACCCTGACCGTGATCCTCAACGGGCGGGAGGCACCCCTTCCGGCGGCGGCGCTGGCCTATCGCGAAGGCCGGCTGCTGCAGCCTGTCGGCTCCGCGCCGGGGATCCGTCCGTGAAGGGCGATGCGCCCCGTCTGAGGGCCCCCGCTCCGGAACATCACGCCGCAACGGCACGGACACCGAGCACGCGCCTGCCTCTTCCCCCTCTGACCTACGTCCCCCTCGGTACCCATCCGCTCCGACGCCTTCCCCAACTGTTCACCGGCCTCGCCCTGTACGGCTTCAGTCTTTCGGTCATGGTGCGGGCCTCGCTGGGCGTCAACCCCTGGAGCGTTCTGTACGAGGGGCTGGAGCACCACACGTCCCTGAGCTTCGGCATGATCAGCGCCGCCGTCGGCGTCGTCGTGCTGCTGCTGTGGATTCCCCTCAGGCAAAGACCGACGTTCGGGACCGTCGCCAACATCGTCGTCCTGGCGTACTCGTCGGACCTCGGCCTGTCGCTCATCCCCCAGCACCTCGGCCTTCGGGCCCGGACCGCCCTGCTGGCCGGGGGTGTCCTCCTCAACGGATTCTCCGTCGCCGTCTACGTCGGCGCGCGTTTCGGCCCCGGCCCCAGGGACGGACTGATGACCGGTGCGTCCGCGGCAACCGGGCGCTCCATCCGGCTCATCCGCACGCTGATCGAGATCACCGTGCTCGCTGTGGGCTGGGTTCTCGGCGGAAGCGTGGGCGTGGGGACCGTGCTGTACGCACTCACAGTCGGCCCGATCACTCAGTTCTTCATACCGCGGTTCGCCTATCGGGGCCGAGACGAGTCCCGGGCGTCCCCCACTCCCCGTAGGCGGCGTCCGTGACCCGGTGCCGGGATGCGAGGCCGCGGCGGGGGCAGGTGCGCCACCGCCGCGCACGGCGCCCCGTGTGTGGGCGAAGTGGCCTGCGGCACCGTTCGGTCGGAGACCTCCTGCGGCGCCATCGAGGTCACCGCCGCGGGCTTCCCGGCCACCGGCCCGCGGCCGTCATGCGCCCTCGGCTGTTGGCCTCCGGCTGTTGGCGCCCGGCTGTTGGCCTCCGGCTGTTGGCCTCCGGCTGTTGGCGCCCGGCTGTTGGCGCCCGGCTGTTGGCGCCCGGCTGTTGGCGCCCGGCTGTTGGCGCCCGGCTGTTGGCGCCCGGCTGTTGGCGCCCGGCTGTTGGCCTCCGGCTGTTGGCCTCCGGCTGTTGGCCCCCGGCCGTTGGCCCCCGGCCGTCTTCCCTGGCCCTCGTCTCCCAGCTGTCCCCCCGGTCCTTTACCCCCGGCCGTTCACCCCCGAGGCGCCGCCGTGGACCCCCGCACCATCAACTCGCCCCGTACCGTCGCGATGCCGCCCGGCGGGGGTTCCTCCCGGCCCATCGCGATCCGGCCCGCCCGGGCGCCCGCCTCGGACAGCGGCAGTCGTACCGTGGTCAGCGCCGGTACCGCGTCCACCGCGAACGGGAGGTCGTCGAACCCGGCGACCGAGACGTCCTCGGGGATGCGCAGACCGGAGTCCCGCAGGGCCGCGCACGCGCCCAGCGCCACCGTGTCGTTCGCCGCCACGATCGCCGTCAGCGACGGCTCCCGGCGCAGCAGTTCCAGTGCCGCCTCGTAGCCGGAGCGCCGGTCGTAGCGGCCGTGCACCGTCAGCCCGGGGTCGTCCTCGATTCCGGCGGCGGCCAGCGCCGCCCGGTGCCCCTCCAGCCGGTGCCGCGTGGTCGTGCGCTCCTCCGGGCCCGCGATGTACCCGAGCCGCCGGTGCCCGAGCCCGGTCAGGTGCTCGGTCAGCCGCCGGCCGCCGCCGCGGTTGTCGAAGGTCAGCGCGATCGCCTCGGGGGCGGGCGGCCGCCCGCACAGCACCACGCGCGTCCCCGCCTCGGCCAGCTTCCGCAGCTTCGCGCCCATGGCCTCCGCATGCGCGCCGTCCTCCGCCGCGCCGCCGGTCAGCACCACTGCCGCCGCCCGCTGCCGCTGCAGCAGGGTCAGATACGTCAGCTCCCGCTCCGGCGACCCCCCGGTGTTGCAGACCACCGCCAGCCGTTCGCCGCCGGCGCGGCCGCCCGGCCCCCCGATCTCCGACTGGATGGCGCTCGCCATGATCCCGAAGAAGGGGTCGGCGATGTCGTTGACCAGGATCCCCACGAGGTCGGAGGTAGCGGCCGCGAGTGCGCTCGCCGGGCCGTTGAGGACGTAGTCCAGCTCGTCCACAGCGCGCAGCACCCGGTCCCGGGTGGACGCCGCCACCGGGTAGTTCCCGTTCAGCACGCGTGACACGGTGGCGGGCGACACCTGCGCGCGCGCCGCCACGTCCGCCAGGGTCACCGTCATCGTCGTCGTCCTCCGGTCGCGCTCTCGTCGTCCTCAGGGCAAGGGGGTCCCCGCAGGCCCCCTGTGCATGCTCTGCCTACAGCTCACCGGACACCCGTGTACAGGTCCACGGTTCTGCGTGTTCGACAGGCCGGACGGTCCGGCGCCCGGCGACCGCGGTGTCACTCGTGCCACGTGGGGTGTCGCTGGGCGTCACGCCGTCCGCGACACGCGCTTCCGCCGCCCCCGCGGTCTTGTCCGATCCGCTGCGCAGAGGCTAGCGTCTGACGGTGTAGAAAGCGCTTGCTGTCATGCTCGCCCGCGGGTGCACGCCGCACCGACGCGCGTACGGAAGGAACGACCGACACGGGAAGGGCACGACGTGGCACGGGAAGGGCACGACGTGACACGCAAGACGGTGCGGATCGCCATGAACGGTGTGACGGGACGCATGGGCCACCGCCAGCACCTCGTCCGTTCCATCCTGGCCATCCGCGAGCAGGGCGGCCTCGACCTGGGCGACGGCGTCGTACTGTGGCCCGAACCGGTCCTCGTGGGCCGCCGCGCCCACGCCCTGCGGGCGATCGCGGAACGGCACGGGCTCGAGCACTGGTCGACGGACGTGGACGCGGTCCTCGCCGACCCGGCCGTCGGGATCTACTTCGACGCGCAGGTCACCTCGGCCCGCGAGGAGTCGATCAGGAAGGCGATCGCGGCGGGCAAGCACATCTACACCGAGAAGCCCACGGCGACGGGCCTGGAGGGCGCCCTGGAGCTGGCCCGCCTGGCGCGCGCCGCCGGCATCAGGCACGGCGTCGTCCAGGACAAGATCTTCCTGCCGGGCCTGCTGAAGCTGAAGCGGCTCGTCGGCGGCGGCTTCTTCGGCCGGGTCCTTTCCGTCCGCGGCGAGTTCGGCTACTGGGTCTTCGAGGGCGACTGGCAGCCGGCGCAGCGCCCGTCGTGGAATTACCGCGCCGAGGACGGCGGCGGCATTCGTTGCCGACATGTTCCCGCACTGGGAGTACGTGCTCCACGAGCTGTTCGGCCGGGTGACGTCCGTGCAGGCCCTCGCCACCACCCACATCCCCCAGCGCTGGGACGAGAAGGGCAAGCCGTGCGACGCCACCGCCGACGACGCCGCCTACGGCATCTTCGAGCTGGAGGGCGGGGCGATCGCCCGGATCAACTCGTCGTGGACCGTGCGCGTCCACCGCGACGAACTCGTCGAGTTCCAGGTGGACGGCACGGAGGGGTCGGCCGTCGCCGGGCTCAGGACATGCCGGGTGCAGCACAGGTCGGTGACCCCGAAGCCCGTGGGACCCGGACGTCCCCGCCGCCGAGGTCTTCCGCGACCGGTGGCAGGAGGTACCGGACAACGCCCCGTTCGACAACGGTTTCAAGACGCAGTGGGAGCTGTTCCTCCGGCATGTCTACGCCGACGCCCCCTACCACTGGGACCTGGCGGCCGGGGCCCGCGGCGTCCAGCTCGCCGAACTGGGCCTGAAGTCCTCGGCCGAGGGCGGCCGCATCGAGGTGCCGGAGATCCAGCCATGACCATCCGACTCCCGGACGCCCGCGGCCGGCTCGGGACCTACGAGCCGCGCCGCGCACCCCTCGCCCGCTCCGCCGCGGCCCCCTTCACCTCCCGCACGTTCTTCGCGGCTGCGCACGTCGTCGCCGACCCGTACGCGGACGTGTCCCCCGGCTCGCCCGCCGTCGTCGACTGGGACGCGACGCTCGCCTTCCGCCGCCACCTGTGGTCGCACGGGCTGGGCGTCGCCGAGGCCATGGACACCGCTCAGCGCGGGATGGGCCTGGACTGGGCGGGAGCGGCGGAGCTGATCCGCCGCTCCGCTGCCGAGGCCCGTGCCGCGGGCGGCCGCATCGTCTGCGGCATCGGCACCGACCAACTGCCGGCCGGCTCCGTGGCGGAGGTCCGGACGGCGTACGAAGAACAGCTCGCCGTCGTCGAGGAGGCGGGCGCGCAGGCCGTCGTGATGGCCTCGCGCGCCCTGGCCGCCGCGGCCCGGGGCCCCGAGGACTACCTGGAGACCTACGGCCACCTCCTGCGTCAGGCCGCCGACCCGGTGATCCTGCACTGGCTCGGCCCGATGTTCGACCCGGCGCTGGAGGGCTACTGGGGATCCGGCGACCTGGACGCGGCCACGGACGTCTTCCTGGAGGTTGTCGCCGCGCACCCGGACAAGGTTCACGGCGTCAAGATCTCGCTGCTCGACGCGCGGCGGGAGACCGATCTGCGCCGCAGACTCCCGCGCGGCGTGCGCTGCTACACGGGCGACGACTTCCACTACCCCGAGCTGATCGCGGGCGACGAGCAGGGCTTCAGCCACGCCCTGCTCGGCATCTTCGACCCGCTGTGCCCCCTGGCGGCACAGGCGGCACAGGTCCTGGACACGGGCGACGCGAAGGGCTTCCGCGCACTCCTCGACCCCACCGTGGAGCTGTCCCGCCACCTGTTCCGGGCGCCGACCCGCTTCTACAAGACGGGCGTGGTCCTCCTGGCCTGGCTCGCCGGCCATCAGGAGCACTTCACGATGGTGGGCGGACTGCAGTCGGCACGCTCGCTGCCGCACCTCGCGACGGCCTACGAACTCGCCGACGGGCTCGGCCTGTTCCCCGACCCGGACCTGGCGCAGGCGCGGATGAGAAGCCTGCTGTCCGTGTACGGGGTGGCCCGGTGAGCGCGAGCACGGCACCGGAGCGTCTCTCCATCAACCAGATGACGGTCAGGCAGCTCTCGCTGGAGGAACTGGTGGATGCCTGCGCGGAGTCGGGGGTACGCGGGGTGGGCCTGTGGCGCGAGCCCGTCCGGGCGCACGGCGTGCGGGCCACGGCGAACCTCGTCCGTGACGCGGGTCTGACCGTGACGACGCTGTGCCGGGGCGGCTTCTTCACGGCGATCGACCCGGACGCGCGGGCCCGCGCCCTCGACGACAACCGCCGGGCGGTCGACGAGGCGGCGATGCTGGGCACGGACACCCTGGTGCTGGTGTCGGGCGGACTGCCGGCCGGCTCCCGGGACCTGCGGGGCGCGCGGGAGCGGATCGCCGACGCGCTGGGGGAGCTGGGCCCGTACGCGGCCGGGCGGGGGGTGCGGCTGGCCCTCGAACCGCTCCACCCGATGTACGCCTCCGACCGCTGTGTGGTCTCCACCCTCGCCCAGGCGCTCGACCTCGCCGAACGCTTCCCCGCCGAGCAGGTGGGCGTGGCCGTGGACACGTACCACGTCTGGTGGGACGACACGGCCCCGGCACAGATCGCGCGGGCGGGCGCGGGCGGGCGCATCCACACCTTCCAGCTCGCCGACTGGACCACCCCGCTGCCCGAGGGCGTCCTCACCGGGCGCGGGCAGATCGGTGACGGCGCGATCGACATACGGGAGTGGCAGGGGTACGTGGCGGCGGCCGGGTACACCGGGCCGATCGAGGTCGAGCTCTTCAACGAGGGGCTGTGGGCCCGGGACGGGCGGGAGGTCCTCGCGGAGACCGTGCGGCGCTTTGTGGAGCACGCCGCATAGGCGAGGCGGGGTGGCCCGCCCGTCCGTGCCAGGAGGACGGGCCACCCGTACCTCAGACTCCGATGTGCCCCTCCTTGACCGCGGTCACGAACGACGCCCAGCCGTCCGCCGAGAAGGCCAGGGCCGGACCGGTGACGGCCTTGCTGTCGCGTACGGGCACGCCGGCGTGGCCTCGGGCGACCTCAAGGCATTCGCCCTGACCGCCGCCGCGGTGGCTGGACTTGTACCACCCGGTGAGGGTGGACGAGTCGGGGACGGTGTGCTCACTGCTGACCGCGCGCGTGTTCCTCTGCTGCCGACCTGACGAGGGCCAGTGACTCCTGCTGCGACAGCGCGTCGCCCAGGGCCAGAGCGTAGGCCGTCTGACAGGCACTCACCAGGGCCAGACCATCCATCAGGTTCCCGGTCAGGAGACCCCGTCGGCGTGCCGTGGGCCGTACACGTGTCAGAACCCGGGAGGGAGATCTGGGGGGGGGATCGCGGGGCTGTGATGGCGGAGGGGACCCGAGGGGGCCCGGTCGGTGGACGGGCCCCTCCGAAGCCGCCCGCCGGAAGAACAGCCGGCACTCGACCGGCGCGTTCGCGAGTTGACGGTTCAGGGCGTCGGGCTTCCACGCAGCGCGGCGACCGCCGCGACCTCCTCGGCCGTCGGGAAGGACGCCTGCGCGCCGGGACGGGTGACCGCGGCCGTGCCCACCTGTGCCGCGTAGGCCGCCGCGTCCGGCAACGGCGAGCCCCTGCCCAGCCGCCACGCCAGGGCTGCGGTGAACGCGTCGCCCGCGCCGGTCGTGTCCACCGCGTCCACCACCGGGGACGGCACCCGGCTCACGGCGTCGCCGGTCGCCACCAGCGCGCCCTCCGCGCCCAGCGTCACGACGACCGACCGCGGGCCGAGCGCCAGCAGCGCGGCCGCCCAGTCCTCGGGCGAACCGCCCAGCTCATGGCCCGCGATGACCCGCGCCTCGTGCTCGTTCACGATCAGCGGGTCGCAGGCCGCCAGCAGCTCGCCGGGCAGCGGCCGCGGCGGCGACGGGTTCAGCACGAAACGGGTGCCGGGCGGCAGATTCCGTACGACCTCCACGACCGTCTCCAGCGGGATCTCCAGTTGCGCCGAGACCACGCGGGAGGCGTGCAGCAGGCTGCGCGCGGCCCGTACGTCCTGCGGAGCGAGCCGCCCGTTGGCCCCCGGCGAGACCACGATGCTGTTGTCCCCCGACGGGTCCACCGTGATCAACGCGACCCCCGTGGGTGCCCCGCCCACCAGGACCCCCTCGGTGTCGACGCCCGCGTCGCGCTGGGCGTCCAGCAGCAGCCGCCCGTGCGGGTCCTCGCCGATCCGGGCCAGCAGCGCCGCACGGGCCCCGAGGCGGGCGGCGGCGACCGCCTGGTTCGCGCCCTTGCCGCCCGGGTGGACGGCCAGGTCGGAGCCGAGCACCGTCTCCCCGGCCGCGGGCCGACGCTCGACCCCGATCACCAGGTCGGCGTTGGCCGACCCCACGACCAGGAGGTCGTAGTCGTACATGATCTGCCTCCCAACGGACGGCACCGGCCTACGCGTACAGCGTGCCCGCCCGGCCGGCGGCCGGACGGCCGACGCGCCGTCGTCCCCGACGGCCCGGATCACGTACGGGCCCCGGCGCCGGGTGGACTGGTGAGCGGGGCCGGTCCGACCCCTGTGGCAGGGCTGTGACTTCAGATGGTTGCGAGTGTGACGCACGGCGGTGAACATGGAGGTTGAAGAATCGTTCAGTGAGGTCAACTCACCGCAGGGGGAGGAAAGATGAAGTTCGACATGGGGGCGCAGACCCTGTCGACGTTGATGAAGGACTCGCGT
>NZ_JBHUDX010000142.1:11062-51542 GCF_042678285.1 Streptomyces caeni | reverse complement strand
TTCATGGCCGCGGCGGTTGCCGAGTTCCGCTCGCGCACGCAGGAGCTGGCAGCCGAGCGGCGGACGCGCACCGCGCTCGACGGGATCGGCAGGGAGATCTGGTCCCGCACACTGGGGGACACGGAGCTGCCGATGCGGGCCGCGCACGCCGCGCAGTCGCTCGGCTTCCTGCGCCCCGCGCCGCGGGTGTCCGGCGGGGACGCGCCACCGGAGTTGTTCTCGTCGGGCGCGTGGCTCAGGCTGCGCACCCCGTACGGGTCGGTCGCCGTGCGCCGGACGGGTCTCGGCACGCTGAGCGTCAGCGTGCGCTGAGCGTCACCGGGGGCCGGTGGTCCGCGGGACGGCTCACCCGGGGGTGTTCAACATCGACGCGGCGGCGTACGTCAGGTAGTTCCACAGCGTCCGCTCGTGCTCCTCGGACAGGCCGAGCTCGTCCACGGCGACCCGCATATGGCCGAGCCAGGCGTCGTGGGCGGCCTGGTCCACGGTGAACGGGGCGTGCCGCATCCGCAGGCGGGGGTGGCCGCGCCGCTCGCTGTAGGTCGTCGGCCCGCCCCAGTACTGGATCAGGAACAGGGTGAGGCGCTCCTCGGCCGGGCCCAGGTCCTCCTCGGGATACATGGCCCGCAGAACGGGGTCCTCGGCCACTCCCTCGTAGAAACGGTGGACGAGGCGGCGGAAGGTCTCCTCGCCGCCGACCTGCTCGTAGAAGGTCTGCTCCTGCAGCGTGCCGCGCCGAATCTCATTCACAGGGTCCATGGTCTCAGACGCGGCGACCCAGGACGCAAGCCCCCGGATCCCCGGTTCGACGCGCGCGGCATGCTCGCCACGCGCCGCCTTCCGCAGCAGAGTGGAGGCATGGGCGCGCACGCTCTCGATGACGATCTGGAGGACCTCGCCGCGTCGGCGCGGGCGGACCTCGTGCGGGAGATCGACGCAAGCGGTGCGTGGGCCGCCGATCCCCTCTGGCGCGAGGCGTTCGCGGCGGTGCCGCGTCATCTCTTCGTGCCGTACTACTACGTCGTGGCCAGGGGCGGCTACAAGCGCCGGTGGTGCGGTGATCCCGACCCGGACCGCAGGCGGGAGTGGCTGTGCGGCGCGTACGCCGACGTCCCGCTGGCCACCCGGGTGCGCGACGGCGAGCTGATCTCCTCCAGCAGCCAGCCGTCCCTCATGGCACAGATGCTGACCACGCTGAGGGTCCGGGACGGTCACGCCGTCCTGGAGATCGGCGCCGGCACCGGCTACAACGCGGCCCTGCTCGCCCACCGCCTAGGTGACGGCCGGGTCACCACGATCGACATCGACCCGGAGATCACCGAGTCCGCCCGGCAGCACCTGGCGGCCGCCGGACACCACCCGGCCGTGGTCACGGGCGACGGCTCGCGCGGTGTACCGGAGCGGGCCCCCTTCGACCGGATCATCGCGACCTGCGCGCTGAGCTCGATCCCGGGCGCCTGGCCGGCGCAGTGCCGTCCGGGCGCGCGCATCCTGGCGCCGTTCGCGACCGGGCTGATCGCCCTGGAGGTGCGGGACGCCGGGCACGCCGAGGGGCACTTCCTGACCACGCCCGCCTACTTCGTACCGCTGCGCGGCGGAACCCGGCCCGAGCCGGAACCGCCGGATCTGGGCGGGCTGCCGCGCCGGGCCCGGAACGACGAGGGGTTCCGGTTCGTGCTGGCCCTGACGGCGGGCACCCTCACCCCCTCCGAGGCGTACACGCTGTGGGAGCACGAGGAGCGGCCCGGCCGCGAGCGGTTCGGGATCACGCTCAGCGGCGACCGCGCCCGGGTCTGGCTGGACGAGCCGGACGGGCCGCACACCTGGCCGCTGTCGTGAAGACCGGGCCGGATGAGACGGAACGGCCCCGGACGCGTACGAGAGCCCGTGAGCAATCCCACACGCGCCCGGGGGCCGCGCCGTTCAGCCCCGGCGGATGGTGATCGTCGTCCAGGCGCCCACGTGCACCCGGTCCCCGTCCTGCAGGGGCACCGGCACGAACGGCTGGATGGGCTCCTCGCCGCCGTTGACGGTGGTGCCGTTCGTGGAGTTCTGGTCGACGACCGCCCAGGAGCCGTCCGGCTGCTGCACCAGGACCGCGTGCTGGTGCGAGACGCCCGGGTCCTCGGGCGGCACCGACAGGTCGATGTCGGGGGTGTCGCCCGTGGAGTGGCGGCGGCGGCCGATGGTGACCTGGTTGCCGGACAGCGTGCGCTGCTGCTCCGGGGAGTACGCGGGCAGGTTCAGGCCCGCGGCCTCGGGGCCGGAGCGCTGCATCATCGCCATGAAGTACTCGCGGTCCGGACCGATGGTGGCGGTCCAGGTCACCGGCTGCTGCTGCCCGTAGGGGCGGGGCGGGGCCTGGGTGGCGCCGGGCTGCGGGTAACCGTAGCCCCCGCCCTGACCGCCGCCGGGGGCTCCGGGACCCGCCGGACGGCCGGGCGCGCCGCCCGCCGGGGAGGACGACGGCGGTGAGATCACCCAGTCGTCGTCACCGCCGCCGAAGGCCGGCCCGCCGGGCTGCGGCGACCCGGGCGGCGGAAAGCCCTGGACCGGGGGCGGCGGGCCGCCGGGCCGCTGGTACGTGGGGGGCGGGCCGCTCGGCTGGAAGGCCGAGGGGCCGTTCGGAGCCTGGGGCTGCGGGCCGCCGGGACCACCAGAGTCGCCGGGGTCACCAGGGCCGCCGGGACCGGCGGAACCGCCCGGACCACCAAGGCCGCCTGGACCGCCCGGACCGCCCGGACCGCCCGACGGGGGGCCGGACGGCGGTGGTGCCGGACGCGACGGATCGTGCCCGAAGACGGACGGACGCGAGGCGTCACCGCCGAAGCCCGCGGGCCCGGACTGCTCACCGCCGAAGCCCGCGGGCCCGGACGGCTCACCGCCGAACGGCGGGGACGGCGGGATCGGCTCCGCGGGCCGGTTCACCTGCGACGGCCGGGAGCTGTGGTAGTCGTACGGGTCCGGGCCGGGCCCGGTCTGCTCTCCCTGCTGGAAGCGCAGCGCCGGGTTCGGCGACGGAGCCGGCGGGCGCGGAGCCGCGGGGGTGTAGGAGGTCGCGGTGTTGGTCAGGAAGTTCCAGCGGCACTCCTCGCAGAACGGGGCACCGCCCTCGCGGGGGGTGCGGCACTGCGGGCAGAGCTCCGGCTCAAGGTCCGGTACGGCGGACAGGGGCCGCCCCGCGGGGCCGCCGCCCGCGCCCGGAGGCGGCGGGGGCGAACCGGGCGGCGGGTAGCCGTAGCCGGCGCCGGGCGGCGGCGGTGGTGGTGGCGGGGGTACGGCACCGGCCATACGGTGACCGCAGACCTCGCACCAGTCGTCGGAACCCGACTGGTGTCCGTTCGGGCAGGTCGGCATGTCGGCGCTTCCCCCTTTCCTTCTCCGGTCGCTGTGACCGGCGTGGTTCTCCAACCCCGGGGGGTCGGGCTCGCTGCTGTCGGGACTTCCTACGTCACTTCTTTACACGAACAGTCTTTGTGGACCGTGTTTCGAGAGTCATCTCGTCGGCCTCCGCGACCTTCGCCTTCAGTCGCACAGTACCTGTCGCGGCGTCGACCACGTCCACCACCTTCGCAAGCAGTTTCGCAGTATCCGCGTTCCCCGAGGCACCGGCGAGCTGAACGGCCCGCCCCAGCTTGGCCGTTGCGGCGTCGAAATCGCCCGCTTTGCGGAGTTCCAGCCCCTGCTGGATGAGATGCGCCAGTTCCGCCTGGCCCGTGTAGTGCGCGACTTGGGGGTTGATCGACGTGGACGCGGCCATGTCGTCGGTCCACACCGCCCGTACGAGCCCCCGGGCGCCGAGGTTGTGGGCGCTGCCCTGCTCGTTCTGCGGGATCACGAGCGAGATCCGGGCGGCCAGCATCTCCTGGCCGATGTCCGCGGGCGGGACGCGGACGCATACGTGGTAGTCGCGGGACTCGTCGCCCCAGGAGCCCGTGGGGTAGTCCCCGGCACGCGGGCCCGCCTCGACACGGCGGCCGGTCAGGTCCTCGACCGTGGGCGCCACCTGCTTCACGAACACGATCTCCGTGCCCACGGGCGTCCACAGCCGCAGCGAGACGTCCGCGACCTCCTTGCCCATGGCTGCCTCCATCATCTGCCGGAAGTCGGCGGCCAGCCCGGCCGGGTCGGCCACGATGTCGGCGGTCCCGAGCAGCGCGGAGGCGATCCCGGTGACCTCCTTGACCTCCCAGTCGGTGCCCACTCCGCGCGCGTCGCAAGTGAAACGGCCCGCGCAGGACTCCAGCGCGGCCCGCAGGTCCTCGGGTGCCTCGTGTTCGTTGCGGCCGTCGGTCAGCAGGATGCCGTGCCGGATCGAGACGCCGGCCGAGGACAGCAGCCGGTCGGCCAGCCGCAGCCAGGTGCCGATCGCCGTGCCGCCGCCCGCGCTGAGCCGGCGCAGGGCCTGCTTGGCCTGGTCACGGGTGTGCGCGTCGGCGACGGCGAGCCGTCCGCCGCCCGGGTAGACCTCCTTGGCCACATGAGTGCCGCCGATGACCACGAAGTGCACGCCGTCGCGCAGCGTGTCGACGGCCACGGCCGTCGCGTCGCGGGCGTTGCGCATCTTGGCCGGCGGATAGTCCATCGACCCCGAGCAGTCGACCATGACGGCCACGGCCGCGCTCGGGCCCTGCCCCGGCGCGTAGAACCGGGGCGCGGTGACCGAGCTTCCGATCGTGCCGCCGCCGGTCGCGGTCACCGTCACGATGGCGTTGACCTCGCGGCCGCCCTCCGGCAGGTACTCGTTCTGATAGACGTCCACCGAGAACTGCGGCACGTTCGACTTCGAGAAATTGGCCATGCGTTCTCTGATCCCCCTCAAGGACCCCAGCACCCTGGGGTGATGGCTGGTTGCGGACCGGTCCCCTCCGGTCCTGGGGGCCGGCCCCCGCCGGCCACGGGCGTGTCCGGGGACACACCGCTCAGGCGGATCCTGCCCCCTGCGGCGTGGCCGGGAACGGGAGGACCGCCACTGTTACGTTGTCGTGGCCCCCGCCGTCCAGGGCGTGGCCCACCAGCACCCGGGCCGAGTGCAGCGGACGCCGCTCGGCACCGGGCGGCACCACCTCGGCCATCTCCTCGGCGGTCTCCGCGTAGTTCCACAGCCCGTCGGTGCACACCACCACCACACCCGGCCGGTCCGGCTTGAAGGAAGCGGTGTGCGGCTCCAGTTCGTAGGCGTCGGCGCCCAGCCAGCCCGTGATCGCGTGCGCGCGTTCGTCGGCGTACGCCTCGGCCTCGCTCATCAGGCCCGCGGCGACCATCTGCGCGGCCCACGAGTCGTCCTCGGTGAGCCGGGCCGGGGGCGCGGCGTGGTCCGCCGGGATCCAGTAGGCGCGGCTGTCGCCGACCCAGCCGACGACGAACAGGCCGGCGGTGACGACGGCGCCGACCAGGGTGCAGGCGGGCGCGTTCTGGTGCGGGGAGTGCTCCTGGGCCGTCTCGGGCTTCGTGGCAAGCGCGTTGACGGCGTGCGATGCGGCGACGATCGCGTCGTGCATGGCCTGCTGGGGGTGCGTGCCGCGGGGCAGGGCCTCCAGCAGCGCCTCGTTCGCGGCGTGGGCGGCGGCGAGGGAGGCATCGTCGGGGCGGGTCGCCGAGGAGACGCCGTCGCACACCACGGCGACGACCGCGGGCGAGCCGTCGGGCAGGGCGGTCGAGGAGACCGCGAAGGCGTCCTCGTTGCGGTGGTGGCGCAGGCCCCGGTCGCTGACCGCGGCGACCGCACCCAACTCCTGCTCCATGTGGTCCCGTTCCCGTGGCTGGGCGTGACCGCAGTGCTCGCAGTAGCCGTCCCCGTCGACGGTGCCCGTGCGGCAGGCCACACAGACCTTCGTGCCGGCCGGGGGTGTCGCCGGCGCGGCCGAGCGCGGGTCGACCGGCTGGGGTGCCGCCAGGTTGTAGTCCTGGGGCTGCGCGGGACGGTGGAACCGGACGCCCTGGGCGGCGCGGCCGGCCGGGGCGGCGGGCGCGGCCGGCGGTTCGGAGCCGCCGGAGCCGGTGCCCTGGAGATCGGCCGGCAGATGCACCGGTGCGGACGGGCCGGGGCCGCCCGCCGGGGGAGCGGCAGGCCAGTCCACGGCGGCCGTCTCGTCGGGAGAGGGCGGCGCCGCGCCGTTCATGGTCAGCGTCGGCGTGTCCGACGGGCGGGCGGGCACCACCGACAGGTCGTACCCGCAGGCGCCGCAGAAGCGGTCACCGGACTCGAGGGGCTCCTCGCAACTGGGGCACCGGGAAAGCGCCGTCGGCTGGGGCATCTGCGACATCGATCACACCCAAGTCCGGGGGCGGTAACGGTTGGCACGTTCCACCAGGTCGATCCTCTCCTCGCTGCGCTGCGCGAGCCTGGCCAGCGTCCGGTACGAGCGCTCAAGGCCGAAACGGAGGCCGCGCTCGTCCAGGTCGCTGCCGAGCAGCGCCCGTCCGGCCGCCGCGCCCGGCGAGGGGCCCTGGCTACCGGAGAGTACCCAGTCCAGGGCGCGGCCGAGGACCTCTGTGGACAACTGCTCGCGCCGCACGGCGTCCAGACCGTACGCCTCCAGCGCCTGGACCTGCCCTGCGGCGGCCACGAGGTCGTCCAGGAACGCCGGTTCCGGGCCCTGGCCCGCACGCTGCCGCAGCCGGGCCCGTACGGCGGCGACGCGGGCGGCGGTGTAGTGGATGGACGCCTCCGGCACGGACTCCAGGGTCGTCACGGCGCCGTGGCGGTCGCCGGAGGCGAGCTGGACCCGGGCCAGGCCGAAGGCCGCGCTGACGTGGCTGGGGTCGGTGGTCCACACGAGGCCGTAGTACTCGGCCGCGTTGTCGAGCTGGCCGAGGACCTCCGCACACAGCCCGAGGGCCAGCTTGGGCGCGGGCTCGCCGGGGAAGGCGTCGTAGACCGCGTCGAAGGAGAGCGCGGCGGCCTCGTGGTCGCCGGTGACGAGCGCGGTGACACCGCGGTACCAGACGACCCGCCAGTCGTCGGGGTGGTCCGCCTCCAGCCCGTCGAGGACCCGCCCCGCGGCGTCCGTCTCGCCCATCTCCAGCCGGGCCCGCAGCTCGCGCAGCCGCAGCTCCGGGGAGGGCGCCGGCGCCGTGCGCAGCGCGGTGATCAGCTCCGCGGGAGCGGAGGTCAGGAGACCGGCCAGGAAACCGGCGTTGGAGTCGCCGGGCTGGACCAGGGGCACCGGCAGGGCCAGCGCGGCGGCGGCGGTGTCGAGTGCCTTGACGAGCCCGGCGCCCCCACCGGTGGCACGGGCGTCCGCGCCGGCCGGTGGCACGGGCGCCGCGCCGGCCGGTGGCATCGGTGCCGCGGGGGCCGCGTCGGAGCGCACGGCCGCGCCGCCCGGTGCCGCGGCACATGCCGCGCCGGAGCCCGGGACGGCGGCCCTCCTTCTCGTCCGCACCACCCGCGCCCCCAGCCGCGACACGTCCTCCGTCGGCTCCGCGAACAACTCCGTGTCGATGACCTTGAGTTCGGGGCCGAACAGCGTCGACACCGCGGGCCGGGGGTGGTTGGTCCGGAGGGCGACGACCTCCCGCAGCACCCCCGTCAGCTGCTCCGACATCTCCTGCGCGGACGCGAACCGGCGGGCCGGGTCCGGGTCGGTGGCGCGGACCAGCAGGCGGTAGAAGGACTCGTACCGGCTGAAGACCTCGACGCCGTCCGGGTCGGGCAGGGAGTCCACGAAGACGGTCGTGTAGCCCTGGAAGTCGAAGGTGAGCACCGCGAGGGTGCGGGCGACCGTGTAGAGGTCGCTCGCCACCGACGGGCCCACCTCGGAGACCTCCGGCGCCTGGTAGCCCACCGTGCCGTAGATGGCCGACTCGTCGTCGTCCGCCCTGCGCACCGCGCCCATGTCGATCAGCTTGAGCTGGTCCTCGGTCTGGATCGCGTTGTCCACCTTGAAGTCGCAGTACAGCAGGTTGCGGCTGTGCAGATGGCCGAGCGCCTCCAGCGCCTCGATGCCGTACGCGCACGCCTGTTCCACCGGCAGCGGGTCCCGCCTGCCGTCCGGCGTGCGGCGGGAGTTGGCGATCTCCTTCAGCGACTTGCCGCCCACGTACTCCATCACGATGTAGCCGTCGAGGGAGCCGGTGCGCTGGTCCAGGTGCTCCACGAAGTTGTAGATGCGCACGATGTTGGCGTGCTCGATCTCCGCCAGGAAGCGCCGCTCGGAGATCGCCGCGGCCATCGCGTCCTGGTCGCCGGTGTCGAGCAGGCCCTTGAGGACCACCCACCGGTCGGAGACCGCGCGGTCCACCGCCAGATAGATCCAGCCGAGACCGCCGTGCGCGAGGCAGCCCACGACCTCGTACTGGCCGTGCACGATGTCCCCGGCGCGCAGCTTGGGCACGAACGAGTACGGGTGACCGCACTTGGTGCAGAACCCCTCCGTGCGCCCCGGCCGGTCGCCGCGCGCCCGCCCCACCGGGGCGCCGCAGTCGGAGCGCGAGCAGAACCGCTTGCGCTCGGGCACCTCGGGCCTCTCCAGCACCATCGCCCGCGGGTCCGGTCGCGGCACGTCCGGGACCTGCACCAGGCCGAGGCCGAGCCGGCTGCGCCCGGAACCGGAGGACGACATGCCGGAGCTGCGCACGGACACCGAGCGGCCGTTGGTCTTCCCGGACAGTCGGCCCGACACCGAGCGCCGGGACTGGGACGACCGCGACGACGTACGGGAACTGGCGCGCGAGTTGCCGCCGCCGGAACCGTGCGAGTCCCTGTCCGAGGTGATCCCCGTGGAGGCCGGGCCGGCCGCGTCCCGTGCCGCGACGACCGGGGCCAGACCGCACGTGTCGCAGTACAGCTCGCCGCCGCCCACGTCCTCGTACGACCCGTCACATCCGGGCCGCTGGCACTTGTGCCCTTCCTGGCTCATGGCTCCCCCCTCCTGTCGGCCGGCCCGCTCTGCTCGGGCACGCGGGAGCCGAGCAGTTCCGCGGCCGCCCCCTGGTAGCGCAGCACCGCCTGCTCGGCGACCCTGAGGTCGCAGGGGGCGCTCCACAGCATGCGGCGGGCCGCGTCGTACCGCTCGATCAGCAGCGGGTCCTCCGCCAGACCGTGCCGGGCCACCTTGGCCTTGTACGCGTCGAGGCGGCCGCGCAGTTCCGCGCGGACCGCCAGGGGCGCCGTGACCGCCGTCAACGACTCACGGGCGCGCAGCAGTTCGTCGTCGGCCTTCTGCTCCAGGGACTCCAGGAGCGGTGAGAGGCGGTGCCACTGGGCGTGTCTGCGGTACTCGGCGGCCGTCGCGAGCTGCTCCTGCAGCGCGGTCGGCGGGCCGCTGACGACCGGCACCTCCGTGGCGGCGATCTTGGCGAGCACCTCGCCGCGGGCGGTGCGCGCCTCGGCGAGCGTGCGGTCCGCCCGGCTGAGGACGTCGCGCAGCCTGATGAGCCGCTGCTCCGCGTCCTGCCGGACGGTGAGCACGGCGTCGATCTCGCGGCGCACGTCCTCCAGGGCGCGCGCCTCACGGTCGTACACGGTGGTGTCCGGGCGGCCGCCGCCGGGCGCCGAACTTCCCTGCGCGGGCACCCAGAAGGCGAGCGGATCGGAGACCACCTGTTCGCGCAAGGCGGTCAGGGTGCGGGTGATCCGCTCCAGGTCGTCGCCCGCCGGGTGCTCGCCGGGCCGCACCCCGACGGAGTGCGCGAGCCGGCGGGTGCGCTGCAGTTCCGCGGCCAGCAGATCGATCCGGGCCGGCAGCGCCGACCACACCGCGTCGGCGGCGACGACCATGTCGAGCGAGGACGCGTACAGCTCGTTCATCCGCTCCACGAGCTGCACCAGCGTGAACTGCTCGCTGAGCCTGCCGGCGCCCGGGAGCGTCGGCGCGTTCGCCGTCGCCGTGGCGCTGCCCGCGACCGTGACGCTCGCGCCGCGCAGCAGCTCGGTCAGCTCGACCAGGTCCTCGCGGCTGGACCAGCGCCGGCGGGCGCGGATCGCGCGCGCGGTGTGCAGGGCGTCCGTGTAGGCGTCGAAGTACGCCCACAGCAGGGTGATCGACGCCTCCGCGGACGTCCAGCGCTCCTTGGTGACGCCCGTCAGCTCGGCGCCTTCGAGGAGTCGGCGGCCCGCATGGTCCTGCAGGGCGAGCAGGGAGGTCTCTATGGCCTCGTGCTCCGCGCCGAGCCGCGCCAGCGCACGGTCCACCTCGTCCCGGTCCAGTACCGGCCCGGTGGGTCCCGTGACGCCCATCGATCACCTCTCGCTCTCGTGGTTCCCGGTGCGTGTGTCCGGTGCGCCGGGCTGACACTCCAGTGGTATCAGGTCGGTTGCCCCTGTCATCAGGACGGCGGCCGTGACGACGCCGGGTCCGTGCCCAGCGTCGAGGAAAGCCACTTGGCGTACGAGGCCTGCCAGCCGCTCCTGCGGTAGTCCGCGAGCACCTGGTTGACCCGGCGCACCAGATCGCCCGCCTGCTTGTTCATCGCCACCCCGTAGTACTCGGTCGTGAAGGGCTTTCCCTTGAGTTCGACCGTCGGGTCCTGGGCCGCCTGGCTCGCGGCGAGGGCGCCGTCGGTCACGACCGCGTCGACCTCGCCCAGCTGCAACTTGACCAGGCAGTCGAGCTGGTTGGGGACGGTGGTGGAGATGTCCGCGGACGGCGCGAGCCGGCCGGACCTCTTGTCGTCCGCCAGCTTGGCGCCGGCCGTCGAACCCTCGGCCGAGCAGATCCTGCGCCCGGCCAGGGAACGGTCGTAGCCCGTGATGCCGGACGACCTGGGGGCCAGGACCTGCTGGCCGGTCGTGAAGTAGGGGGTGGAGAAGGCGACTTCTTTCAGCCGGTCGCAGGTGATCGTCATGGTGCGCACCACCAGGTCCACCTGCCCGCTCTTGACGGCGGGGATGCGCTGGTTGGTGGGAATGGCGTGGAAGCGGACGGCGTTGGCGTCGCCGAGGATCTGCCGGGCGATCTCGTGGGCGAGGTCGATGTCGAAGCCCTCCAGGTCGCTGCCGGGGGTGTTGGGGTCGCGGTAGCCCCAGCGGTAGCTGTTCTGGTCGACACCCACTGACAGATAGCCGCGCTTCTTGATGGCGGTGACCGCCGGGCCGCTCTCGTCGCCGGACGGCGGCGGGCTCAGCCGCTCCGGGTGGTCGCCGCAGGAGTCGGCCTTCGCCTGGGTGCCCTCGGCGAGGCCCGGGCCGCCGATTCCCGGCGGGCCGCCCCCCCTCGGGTGGGCCACTGGCAGCAGCAGCACGAAGGCCACGGCGAGCAGGCAGGCGACGAGCATCGCACCCACACCGCCCCAGCCCTTCAGGCTCGTCCTCAGGCGCCGCGCGACCATCACCGCTCCCCCTCTCACCGGTACTCCGAAAGCCTGCGCCCGATGCCCAGCACCGCGCCCGCCGCGCCCATCACCGCCAGGACCGCCGCGCCCACCGGGAGCCCGGTCATCGCGTCCAGGCCGTCGCCCGCCGCCTGCCGGAACTCGTGCTCCTCATGGTCCAGGGCCTTCGCCAGGTTCGCGTCCACGCTGTCGAAGCACTCGCCGGTGGGCTGGTCCGCCTTGGACCCGATGATCTTGTCCAGTGCGGCCTGGTAGTTGCCGTCGTCGTCCGCGGCCCGCGCCTGCCTGTGGCGCTGCTGCCAGACCTTCATATTGCCGGTGGCGGCCGTGACGGGCTGCCTGCCGGCCCGGTCGTCGGCGAGGGCCTCAGCCTTGCCGAGGCCCTCGGAGAGCGTCTTCATGTCCTGCTGGAACGCGTAGTCGTAGGCGTCCTCGATCGTCCCGTCGGCCAGCTTCCTCGTCTCGGCGCCGCGGCTGACCAGCGTCAGGTTCTCGTTGCCGCGGGCGTTGAGGGAGGCGATGCGCGCGTCGTGCAGGACGTTCAGCGAGCGGACCCCGTGGGCGTAGGAGGACTCCAGCCCGGCGCGCGCGAAGCCATGGCCGACGACCAGCCACAGCAGGACGATCGCGCAGGCGGCGGTGGCGGCCACCAGGCCGTGGTTCAGCACCCGGTTGGTGCGCAGGTAGTGGCGGCGCTGCGCCCAGGCGAGGGCGGCAAGCGAGAGGACACCGAGGGCGATGGCGGGCCAGGGGTACGGGGTGGCGTCCGCGTAGTCGGCGCGCAGCCGCTGGTTCTCGCTCTCGTACAGCTTCTGGGCGGCCGGCAGCATCTCCCGCTGCATCGTGTCGTTGGCGGTCCGCAGGTAGGCGCCGCCCACCGGGAAGCCCTGCCGGTTGTTGGCCCGGGCCCGCTCGATGAGGCCCTTGTACTCGGGAAGCAGCGTGTTGAGCCTGACGATGGTGGCGGCGGAGGGCGAGCCGGGCTCGGCGCTGGCGGCAGCCCTGACGAGCCCCGCGGCGGCGGTGCGGATGTCCCGTTCGTACCGCTGGGTGGTCGCGGCGGGCTCCTGACCGCCTGACAGGAAGCCGCTGGAGGCTGTGGTGTTGGCGTCGGCGAGGGAGCGGTAGATGTCGGCCGCGCCCGCGCTGAGCGGCTGGCTGCTGTGCAGGACGTCGTCGGCGGCGGCGGACCGCTCGGCCATCTGCCAGGCCGTGACGGCACCGAACGCGACGACGAGCACGGCGAGGACGGCACCGATGATGCGCAGCCGGCCGGGCTCGGTGGTGGCGGCCGCGCGCAGCCGGTCGGCGCTCTCGGCGAGAGCCGTACGGCGGGGCTGGGCGGCGGGACGGCCCCGGGGCACGGGGGCCGTGCCCGCCGCGGAGCGTGTGGCCTCCGGGGCCGGGGCCGGGGCCGGCGCGGGTGGCGCTCCGCCCTGCTGCGGCTGTGTCACTTGACCTCCCCCATGGTCATCCGTCGGTCACCTCCGCCCGGAGCACGGGTGCGGACGCAGGTGCACGGCGGCAAGTATCGCCGCCGGAACCGGCATCCGCACAGGTCTGCACGCGATCTTGTTGCGGATCGCGGTGCCGCCGCCCGGACATCGGTGCGGCGCAAGCCTCCCCGCACCGCCCCCTGTTCATCAATACGTCCTCGGGATCCGTTCGGTTCCCGTACGAGTGGGGAGGTTCCGGGCGTCCCGTGCGCCCGCCGCGAGCCCACGCCACGGCGGTGGGCCGCGCCGCCACCGGCACCTTCAGCCCGGTTCGAAGTACGCCCGCACGCGCGTGTGGGCCTGTGCCGGGGCGCGTACGCGGTCGAGGCCGAGGAGCGCCGCGCCCAGGACCGGCCGCGCCGTGACCACCCGGGGCACCGCCTTCGGGGCGCGGGCGGCCAGCAGCTCCCTCACCCGGTCGTCCAGCTGAGGATGGCGGGCGGCCAGGATGCCGCCGCCGAGCAGCACCGGCGTCTCCTCGGCGAGCAGGTCCAGCCGGCCCAGCGCGACCACCGCCATGGCCACCACCTCCTCGGCGAGCCGGTCGACGATCGCGCGGGCCACCGGGTCGCCCCGGCGAGCCGTGGCGAACAGCACCGGTGTCAGCTCATGGCGCTGGCCGTGCTCGATCCGCTCCAGGTGGAGCGCCTCGACGAGCGCGTACATCGAGTCGAGCCCGAAATGCGCGGGCAGTGTGCGCGCCAGGGCCGTCGGTCCGCCCCGGCCGTCCTCCGCGCGGGCCGCCCACCACAGTGCCTCCTCCGCCAGGCCCCAGCCGCCGCCCCAGTCGCCGGAGATGCGCCCGAGCGCGGGGAAGCGGGCGGTGCGCCCGTCGGGGCGCATGCCGGCGCAGTTGATGCCGGCGCCGCACACCACCGCCACCCCGCGGGGCTCGGCGACACCGGCGCGCAGGACGGCGAAGGTGTCGTTGCGCACCTCGGTGGTGGTGCCCCACGCGCGCGCGTGCAGCGCGGCCGCCAGCTGCCCCTCCTCCACGGGCAGGTCGGCATTGGCGAGACAGGCGGAGACATGCCCGGCCGAGGCGGCCCCCGCCACGGCGAGGGCCCGCCGTACGACCTCCTCCAGTGTGTCCACGGCCGTCTCGACGCCCACCGCCGGCGGCCGGAACCCGCCACCGCGGGCGGTGGCGAGGACCTCGCCTTCGGTGGTGAGGACGGCGACATCGGTCTTGCTGTTGCCCGCGTCGATGGCGAGGACACCCCCCGTCAGGCCCACGTGAGGTGCTCCCGGTTGTGCGCGATCAGCCGGTCGGTGAGGGCGTCGGCGTCCGCGTACTGACCGACCAGGGGGTGGGCGAGCAGCGCCCTGAAGACCCGCTCGCGGCCACCGTGCAGGGCGGCCTGCAGGGCCAGTTCCTCGTACGCGGTCACGTTGGCCATCAGCCCCGCGTACAGCGGGTCGACGCCGGCCACCGGAAGGGGCGTCGGCCCGTGGCCTCCCACGGCGGCCTGGACCTCGATCACCGCGTCGTCCGGCAGGAAGGGCAGCGTGCCCTTGTTGTACGTGTTCACCACCTGGTAGGGCGATCCGGCGCCGCTGAGCAGCGAGGCGGCGAGGTCGACAGCCGCCTCCGAGTAGTAGGCACCGCCCCGCTCGGCGAGCAGTGCCGGCTTCTCGTCGAGCGCCGGGTCGCCGTACATGCGGAGCAGCTCCCGCTCCATCGCGGCGACCTCCGCGGCCCGCGACGGCTTGCCGCGCAGTTCCCGGACGACCCGGTCGTGCGCGTAGTAGTAGCGCAGGTAGTAGGACGGGACGACGCCCAGCCGGGCGAGGAGGGCGCGCGGCAGGCGCAGGTCGCCGGCGATCGCCTCGGCGTGCTCGGCGAGCAGCTTGGGCAGGACGTCCTCGCCCTCCGGGCCGCCGAGGCGCACACCGGTCTCCCAGGTGAGGTGGTTGAGGCCCACGTGATCGAGGTGGACGTCGGCGGGGGCGACACCGAGCAGGGCGGCGAACTTGCGCTGGAAGCCGATCGCCACGTTGCACAGCCCGACCGCGCGGTGCCCCTCCTGGAGGAGGGCGCGGGTGACGATGCCGACCGGGTTGGTGAAGTCGATGATCCACGCCTTCGGGTTGGTGCGGCGGACGCGTTCGGCGATGCCGAGGACCACGGGCACCGTGCGCAGCGCCTTGGCGAGGCCGCCCGCGCCGGTCGTCTCCTGCCCGACGCAGCCGCATTCCAGCGGCCATGTCTCGTCCTGCTCGCGCGCCGCCTGCCCGCCGACGCGCAGCTGGAGCAGCACGGCGTCGGCGCCCTCGACGCCCGCGTCCAGGTCGCGGGTGGTGACGACGCGGCCGTCGTGCCCCTGCCGGGCGAAGATGCGCCGGGCCAGCCCGCCCACCAGCTCGAGGCGTTCGGCGGCCGGATCGACGAGGACCAGTTCCTGAACGGGCAGGGTGTTTCTGAGCCGTGCGAATCCGTCGACGAGTTCGGGTGTGTAGGTCGACCCTCCGCCGACCACGGTGAGTTTCACTTGATGCCCTCCTGCCGGCGCGGCCTTCACAAAAGGTGCGGGTCGGCCTGTTGAGAATCGGGGGGTTCCGCGTCGGATGTCGCCGTACTGAACTCTCTTACATGCGAGGGGGAGTAGCACGTAAGCACGAAGCGGCAGGTGAAGCGGGCTTTCAAGTACCGCTTCTATCCCACCGGTGAGCAGGCTGCGGAGCTGGCACGCACGTTCGGCTGTGTTCGTTACGTGTACAACTGGGCCCTGCAGCTTCGTTCGGGGGCATACATACTGCGCGGAGAGAAGATCACCTATCCGGCAACCGACCGCGCACTGACGGTTTTCAAGGCGAGTGGAGAGGCTGCCTTCCTGCGGGAGGTGTCGTCGGTGCCGCTTCAACAGGCGCTGCGTCATCTTCGGCTCGGGTTCCAGGCGTTCTTCGAGAAACGGGCGAAGTATCCCCGGTTCAAGACGCGTAAGAAGTCGCGTCCCTCGGCGGCCTACACGCGCTCGGGGTTCCGCTGGCGCGGCGGTCGGCTGTTCCTGGCGAAGATGAGCGAACCGCTGGACATCGTGTGGTCCCGTCCCCTGCCTCTGGATGCCCATCCGTCCACGGTGACCGTCTCCCGGGATGCGGCCGGGCGCTGGTTCGTGTCCCTGCTCTGCGAGGACACGGTGACGGCCGGAGAGTCCACAGGTCAGATCGGTATCGATGCGGGGATCACCAGCCTGCTGACTCTGTCGACAGGGGAGAAGATCACTAATCCGAAGCAGGAGAAGCGTGAACGGACCCGGCTGAACCGAGCGCAGCGCGAGTTGGCGCGGAAGGAGAAAGGCAGCAAGAACCGGGAGAAGGCCCGGGTAAGGGCCGCGCGCGTACACGTCCGCATCGCCGACCGGCGTAGGGATCACCTGCACAAGGTCACCACTCGTCTCGTTCGGGAGAACCAACTGATCGTGATCGAGGACCTGGTGGTGCGGAACATGCTCAAGAACCGCAGGCTCGCCCGCGCCATCTCCGATGCGTCGTGGACCGAGTTGCGGAGCATGCTGGAGTACAAGTGTGACTGGTACGGGCGGGAGTTGGTGGTGGTCGGCCGCTGGCATCCCAGCAGCAGAGCCTGCTCGGCCTGCGGCCTGATCCGCGACCGTCTTCCCTTGGAGATCCGTACCTGGACGTGTGACGGCTGCGGTGCGACCCACGACCGGGATACGAACGCCGCGCGCAATCTTCTGGCCGCCGGGCTGGCGGTGTCGGCCTGTGGAGCCGGTGTAAGACCTCAACGGAAGAACCTTCCGGACGGGGCCGTCGGTGGTGAAGCAGGAAAGCTTCGAAGGAGCGCCGCGTAGCGGCGTGGAGTCGGGGCATCCCCGCCTTCGGGAGGGGAGAGGCCAATCCGGTGAGCGTGGCGCTCGTCGGCAGGCTCAGCGCGAGGTGTCGAAGACCTCGTCGCGGGTGGCGGCGAGCGCGCTCTCCAACGCGCCTCGCAGCACGGGGTGTTCACGTACGTCGCCGACGGCGAGGCGCGGCCGGGACGCGGCCAGCTCCTCCAGTTCGGCTTGGAGCAGGGACCGCAGCGGCTCGCCCCCGGCGGTGAGGCAGGCGCCGCTGAGGACGACGAGTTCGGGGTCGAGTACGGAGACGAGCGAGGCCAGACCGGTGGCGAGCCGGGTCGCGTACGCCTCCAGCAGCCGGCGGTGGGGGCCCGTGGCGCTGTCGGCGCCCAGGCCCACGAGGGTGGCGGCGACCTCGGCGTACGGGCCGGTGGGCACGTCGGTGATGCCGAGTTCGCGGGCGAGTACGGGAACGGCCTGCGCACCGGCCAGCTCCTGGTAGCCGCCACTGTTCGCCCTGGTCACCTGGCGGACCAGGGGAGCGCCGGGCACCGGCAGGAAGCCGACCTCGCCCGCACCGCCGGTCCAGCCGCGGTGCAGCCGGCCGCCGAGGACGAGCGCGGCGCCCAGACCGCCCTCGTTCCACAGCAGGACGAAGTCGTCGTGACCCCTGGCGGCGCCGAGGCGCTGTTCGGCGAGGGCGACGAGGTTGACGTCGTTCTCGTACTCGACGGGCATCGGGAGGGCGGCGGCGAGATCGTCGAGCAGTGTGGGGGAGTGCCAGCCGGGCAGGTGTGAGGCGTAGCGCAGCCGGCCGGTGTTGGGGTCGAAGGCGCCCGGGGTGCCGATGACGACCCGGTGCACGTCCGCGACGGCGAGCCCGGCGGCCTTCACCGCGCCGTCGAGGGCGTCGGTGACCTGCCGCACCACCGGCTGTGCCGGACGGCGGCCCGGCGTCGGCAGCTCGTACTCGCCCACCGTCCTGCCGGTGATGTCGGCGACGGCGGCGTGGATGCGCTCGGGGGTGACGTCGAGGCCGGCGACATGGGCCGCGGCCGGATTGACCACGTACAGCTGGGCGTTGGGTCCGGGCCGGCCCTCGCTGGTGCCGGTCATCAGGACGAGGCCGGCGGCTTCCAGGCGGGCGAGCAGTTGGGAGGCGGTGGGCTTCGACAGGCCGGTGAGCTTGCCGACGCGGGTGCGGGTGAGCGGACCGTGCTCCAGGAGCAGATCGAGGGCGGCGCGGTCGTTCATGGCGCGCAGCACGCGCGGGGTGCCCGGCGTACCGGCGGATCCTGCCATATGCGTCGCCACCTGCCTTTCAACGGTCCAGCTTCTCAGCGGGGCCGTCGGGAAGTCCACCGGGTGATCGTCCCGGGGCGGGCCCTGTCCGGGTGCTCCCTCGCGACCACTATTAGGAAAGTTTCCTATTGCGGTGACAGGAAGGTAGGCCGAGGGACGCGGGGGCGTCAAGGGCGGGCCGTGGTGGGAACCGGCTCGTTGCGCGGGTCTCCGGCTCGGCCGTTCAGGGACGGAGCCGTGTCCGGGGCGGGGCAGGGGCCGGGAGGGGGAGGGGCTCTCCGAGGTGCACCTTGGACTCGTTGCCGTGGTACGCCTTGGTGGGGCCGCTGGCGGGCGTGACCGGGTCGGTGCAGCAGTGGGCCGTCCCGGTGTTGCGGTTGATCAGGACGTAGACCGGGACGCCGGTCGCCGCGCGGGTGCGCAGCTTGGGGCCGGTGTCCGTCTCGTGGTTGGTGGACGTGACCTCGCCGACCAGCGCGATCATGTCGATGGGGTACCAGCCCTTGTGGGTCTTGCGGTACGACTCGTCGAGCTCGGTCGCCCTGCGGCGACGGACGTAGAAGTCGGGGATGACCAGCGCCTGCGTCCGGCCGTCCCCGTGTGCGATACGGAAGCCCGTTCGTTCCCGTTCACTCGAACGAGTGTGCCGAACCGTTAGGCCGTCCGGACGTTACGAGGCGGCCCCCGGGCATCCCGGGCGCTGCCTCCCCCGTACGGTCTCTGTTACTTCGCGGCCGGCCGCGCCGGCGGTATCGGCGCCGCCGCCTCCGACTGCGGGCACGCCGCGTCGGAGTACACCGCCGGGGCCGCGACGGCCGCCGCCGGGGCCGGGGCCGGGGCCTCCTCCGCCGGGGCCGTCGCGCCGCCGACGACGCGGATGTCCGCCGCGTCGAAGGCCCGCTTGATGCGCCAGCGCAGCTCGCGCTCGACCGTGAGCGCCTTGCCGGGCATCGTCCTGGCCGAGACCCGCACGACCATCGAGTCGAGCAGCACGCTGTCCAGGCCGAGCACCTCGACGGGGCCCCACAGGAGCTCGTTCCAGGGCTCGTCCTTGCTCATCCGCTCGGCGACGGCGTCGAGGGTCGTCTTCACCCGGTCCAGGTCCTCCGAGGCCCGGACGGTCACATCGACACCCGCCACCGCCCAGCCCTGGGACAGGTTGCCGATCCGCTTGATCTCGCCGTTGCGGACGTACCAGACCTCGCCGCCGGCGCCCCGCAGCTTCGTCACGCGCAGACCCACCTCGACCACCTCGCCGGTGGCCACCCCCGCGTCGACGGTGTCGCCGACGCCGTACTGGTCCTCGAGGATCATGAACACGCCCGACAGGAAGTCCATCACGAGGTTGCGGGCACCGAAACCGATCGCCACACCCGCGACACCGGCGGAGGCCAGCAGCGGTGCCAGGTTGATCTGGAAGGTCGCCAGGACCATCAGCGCCGCAGTGCCCACGATGAGGAACGAGGCCACCGAGCGCAGCACCGAGCCGATCGCCTGCGAGCGCTGCCGGCGGCGCTCGGCGTTCACCAGCAGACCGCCGAGCGTCGTGCCCTCCGCCGTCTCGGAGGTACGGCTCATACGGTCGATCAGCTTGGTGATCGACCGCCGCACCACCACCCTCAGCACCGCCGCGATCACCAGGATCAGCACGACCCTGAGGCCGATCGCGAGCCACGTCGACCAGTTCTGCTCGACCCAGCTCGCGGCATTGGTCGCGGTGTGCTGGGCGTCCTGGAGCGTCGCTGTCGCCGGGTCCTCCGTCGTGGTCGGGGACGGTGACGGAGCGGCGCCGAAGGCCGGTAGGGCGGGCAGGGACACGGCAGGTACCTCCTGGTGCAGGCGCTGCCTCCGGTGTGAGCGGCAAGGTCACGGAAAGGTCACCGGACGGGCAGGGGCACCACACTAACGGGGCATCGTGTGGGGATCACGGCGATGTTCGAAGGACGGCCCGTGCACACCGGGAGAAGTACCGGGGGAGGCAAGGGGGCGCGCGGCACGGGGCACGCCGGGTGTGGTCGAAAACACTCCCAGCCCGTTACTGGGACATGGTGGCGCTTCCACCAGGCATGAGGGGAGACTGACTGCAGATCGTCCCGGCGCGAGCCACGCGCCGCCGGCGTACAAGGAGGCATATCCGTGCCGCACGTCCTGGTCCTCAACGCGTCGTACGAGCCACTCGGCGTCGTACCGCTCCGCCGCGCGCTCGTCCTCGTCCTCGAGAACAAGGCCGTCTGCCTCGAGGAGTCCGGCGCCCACATGCACAGCGCAACCGTCACCGTCCCCGCGCCCAGCGTGGTCCGGCTGAAGCGATTCGTGCGGGTTCCCTACCGGGGGCCCGTTCCTCTTACCCGGCGCGCACTCTTCGCACGTGACGGCGGCCGGTGCATGTACTGCGGTGGCGTCGCAACCAGCGTCGACCACGTCATTCCGCGCAGCCGCGGTGGTCAGCACGTCTGGGACAACGTGGTGGCGTCCTGCCGCCGCTGCAACCACGTCAAGGCCGACCGCCATCTCTTCGAGATCGGCTGGCGGCTCCGTCACAAACCCGCGCCGCCCACCGGTCTGGCGTGGCGCATCATCGGCACCGGACACAGGGACCCGCGCTGGCTGCCATACCTGCGGCCGTACGGCGCGGACGACGCCCTGGCCCGGATCGACGGCATTTCCGCCTGACGATCCGGGCCTTCGCGTTTCCCGGGGCGCCGCCCCGCGCGCACCTCGGATCCGGCCCCGCGAGCCCCTGCGCTCCCGGGGCCGGACGTCATACGTGACCGGACGTCATGCGTGACGCGGCTCCGCCCTCCTCGGCCGTGGCGGACGCCTCGCCCTGGTACGGTCTGTGACCAAACGCACGTTGTCCGTCCTCGTACGTCTGCGACCGCGCCCGCTGGGTAGGGCTGCTTTCACCCGCAACCGTCGTACGACGACAAGGAGGCCCCCGTGGCCGCACCGGCATACCCCCCGCTCCCCGCCCTGTCCAAACGCGAGGCGGCGCCGCCCGCCGAACCCCGGACCGCGCTGTGCGTCCTCAGCGCCGAGGGCGTCCGGGCCGAGGCGCCGCTGACCAGCGAGCCGCCGCTGCCCGACGCCGAGCCCCTCACCAGCGAACCCCCGCTCGCCGACCCCGCGCCGCTGACGAGTGAGCCGGCCACCGCCGTCCCCGACCGCACGGGGTGCTACCCGGACCGTACGGGGTACTAGATGCCGGCCGACCCCGCGCGCGACGGGACGCCGCTGGCCCGGCTCGCCGCGCTGCACGGCGTCGCCACCTCCTACCGCCCGGCCCCGGACCGCACGGTCGCGGCGTCGGTCACCGCGGTCACCGCGGCCCTGGCCGCGCTCGGCGTCGACGCGAGCACCCCGGACGCCGTACGCCACGCCCTCGCCTCACGCGAGCGGGAACTGCGCGGGAGGCTGCTGCCGCCGACCGTGGTCGGCTGGGGCGGACGGCCGCCCGACGCGCTCGGGGGCCTCCCGGACGGCACCCGTCTGAGGATCGTGACCGAACAGGGTGAGACGCGCGCCTCGGCCGAGCACCTCCCGCCCGGCGTCCACGCGCTGCACGTCACCGCACCCGACGGACGCACCGCGGACGCCCACCTGGTCGCGGCCCCCGCCCGGCTGCCCGCGCCGCCCGCCCGTTCGTACGGACTGCTCGTCCAGCTCTACTCCCTCCTCTCCCGCCGTTCCTGGGGCATGGGCGACCTCGGCGACCTCACCGAGCTGACCGCATGGGCCGGACGGGCGCTCGGTGCCGGGTTCGTGCAGGTCAACCCGTTGCACGCGGCCGTGTCCGGCGGGGCCGTGCCCGGCGCCCCCATGGACCCGTCCCCGTACCGTCCCTCCTCGCGCCGCTACCCGGACCCCGTGCACCTGCGCATCGAGGACGTCCCCGAGTTCGCGTACGCCGAGGACCACGGCCGCGTCCGTACGCTGCTTCAGCGCGCGGCGCGGCTGCGGGAATCCGTGCTGGACAAGGGCGAGCTGATCGACCGCGACGCCGTGTGGGAGCTCAAGCGCGAGGCGCTGGAACTCGTGCACGCCGTGCCCCTCGGACCCGGACGGCGCGCCGTGTACGCCGACTTCCTCGCCGAGGAGGGCGAGGCCCTGGAGGACCACGCGACCTGGTGCGCGCTCGCGGAGGTGCACGGCTCCGACTGGCACGGCTGGCCGTCCCGGCTGCGCGATCCGCGTTCGTCCGCCACCGCCCGAGCACGCGCCGAGCTGATGGACCGCGTCGACTTCCACAGCCGGCTGGCCTGGCTGACCGACGCCCAGCTCGCCACCGCGCAACGCACCGCGCGCGACGCCGGGATGGCGGTCGGGCTCGTCCACGACCTCGCGGTCGGCGTGCACCCGGGCGGCGCCGACGCCTGGGCGCAGCAGGAGTACCTCGCGGCCGGGATGTCGGTGGGCGCCCCGCCGGACGCCTTCAACCCGCGCGGCCAGGACTGGGGTCTGCCGCCCTGGCGCCCCGACCGCCTCGCCGCCTCCGGTTACGCCCCCTACCGGCGGCTGCTGCGCGCCCTGTTCCGGCACGCGGGCGCCCTGCGCGTCGACCACGTCATGGGCCTGTTCCGGCTGTGGTGGGTGCCCCAGGGGCAGCCGCCCACGGAGGGGACCTATGTCCGCTACGACGCCGAGGCGATGCTCGCCGTCCTGGTCCTGGAGGCGGCGCGCGCCGGGGCGCTGGTCATCGGCGAGGACCTGGGGACGGTGGAGCCCGGTGTCCGGGAGGCGCTGCACGAGCGCGGGGTGCTCGGCACATCCGTCCTGTGGTTCGAACGCGACTGGGAGGGCACCGGACGGCCGCTGCCGCCGGAGCGCTGGCGGGCGGACTGCCTGGCCACCGCCACCACCCACGACCTGCCGCCGACGGCCGCCCGGCTGGCGGGCGATCACGTCGAACTCCGTGACCGGCTCGGCCTGCTGACCCGCTCCCTGGACCAGGAACGCGCCGAGGCGGCCGCCGACACCCGCGAATGGCTCGCCCTGCTCTCCCGGCTCGGACTGCTGAAGGGGGCGGGCGGCGGGGGCTCGGCGGTGTCGGAGGAGTCCGAGGTCCAGGCCGTCCACCGCTTCCTGGTGCGCACCCCCGCCCGGCTGATCGGGGTCTGGCTGCCCGACGCGGTGGGCGACCGGCGCCCGCAGAACCTCCCGGGCACCTGGGACCAGTACCCCAATTGGCGGCTGCCGATCGCGGATGCGGAGGGGCGCCCGGTGACACTGGAGGAACTGGCGGCCTCACCGCGCCTGCACGCGCTCGTGAGCGTGGTGCGGGGCGGGGGCGGCGACGGCGGCGACAGGGGGAGGGGCGAGGCGGACGGGCGGCGGTGAGTCAGGTCGTGCGCCAGGTCATGCGCCGGGGTGTGTACGGGGCCGCGACCGGTCGCCCTGCCTCGTACGGGCACCCCGGGCGCGCGGGCTCATTGGGCGTTCGCTACTTTTGCACCGTGGACAAGAAGAACGCCCTGCGCGCCGGCGCCCTGGCCGCCGGTACGACGCTGATGATGCTGCTCATGTCGTCCCCCGCGCTCGCGCTGACGCGCGACGACGGCGACGACCCCGGTCAGGGCCTGAGCGTGGTGGACACGCTGGGGCTCTTTGTGGCACTGCCGGTCGTGATGTTCCTGGTCATCGGCGGTCTCGTGATGGTCCTGGACAAGTCCCGCAAGCAGCAGAAGCAGGGCTGACACCTCTCTCCGTACATTCGTCGAGGGAGCCCGCACACCCATCCGGTGCGCGGGCTCCCTCGACGTATCTCCTCCCGGGTATCTCCTCCCGGGTATCTCCTTCCTGCGTACGCGAGGGCCGACCGCCGTGCCCACGGGTGCACGGCGGTCCAGGGGCGCGGCGCTCCACGGGTGCGCGGCGCTCCACGGGTGCGCGGCGCTCTACGGGTGCGGCGCCGTCAGGTAGCGCTGCACGGTCGGTGCCAGCCAGGCCACGATCTCCTCGCGGGCCAGTGCGACGGCCGACGGGAACTTCAGCACGTAGCGCGCGAGCGCCATCCCCAGTATCTGTGACGCGATGAGCCCGGCCCGGGCCGACGCTTGCTCGGGGTCCGGGCAGACCCGCCGCGCGACGGGCAGCAACTGGTCCCGGAAGACCCCCTGGAGCCGCTCGGCTCCGGCCGCGTTGGTGACGCCGACGCGCAGCATCGCCGTGAGCGCCTCCAAGTTGTCCTCCCAGAGGGAGAGGAAGTGCGCCACCAGGACCTCGCCCGCGTCGTGCCGCCGCAGTCGCGCGGGTTCGGGCAGCCGTAGATCGACGTTGAGGACCGCGTCGAACAGGCCCTCCTTGGAGCCGAAGTAGCGCATCACCATGGAGGGATCGATCCGCGCGTCCCTGGCGATCGCGCGGATGGTGGCGCGCTCGTAGCCCTCGGAGGCGAAGCGTTCCCGTGCGGCGGCGAGGATCGCGGTGCGGGTGGCGTCGGATCGGCGGGGTGGGTTCTCAGCCATGCCAACCAACGTAGGCCAACAAGTGTTGACAGTCCAGAGAGGTCCACTTATGTTGGCAAACAGACGTTGGCAAACGCATGTTGGCCTACAGGTGTAGGCGTCAGAAGGCCGCCATGGCAGGCAAGACCCGCACCACCGCTTCGGGCAACGGCGTCACCGATGGCGTCCTCGTCGTCGGGGCCGGCCCCACCGGGCTCCTTCTCGCCGGTGACCTCGCTTCCGCGGGTGTCCCCGTCACCCTCGTCGAGAAGCGCCCGCACGAGATCAGCAACCTCTCCCGCGCCTTCGTCCTGCACGCCCGCACCCTGGAGCAGTTCGACGCCCGCGGGCTCGCCGGCGAACTGGAGGCTGCGGGGCGGCCGCTCTCCGGCATCCGGCTCTTCAGCGGGCTCTCCATCCGGCTCGACACCCTTCCCTCCCGCTTCAAGCATCTTCTCGTCCTGCCGCAGTACGAGGTGGAGCGGGTACTGGAGCGGCGTGCGGCCGAGGCCGGGGTGCGGTTCGTGTACGAGACCGAGGTCACCGGCCTGAGCCAGGACGGCGACGGTGTGACGCTCCAGGTCCGTGGCGCGGACGGTGAGCCGGGCGAACTGCGCGCGGCCTACGCCGTCGGCACCGACGGACCGCACAGCACCGTGCGCGGGGCCGTCGGGCTGCCCTTCCCCGGGCGGTCCGTCATCCGTTCCGTCGTCCTCGCCGACGTCCTCCTGGACGAGGAGCCCGAGCAGGTGCTGACCGCCGACGCCGTCGGCGACGCGTTCGCCTTCGTCGCGCCCTTCGGCGACGGCTACTACCGCGTCATCGGCTGGCACCGCGGGCGCGATGTCCCCGACACCGCACCGCTCGGCCTGGACGAGGTCAGGGAGATCGTCCGGCTCGCGCTCGGCCGCGACTTCGGCATGCGCGACGCCCGCTGGATGTCCCGCTTCCACAGCGACGAGCGCCAGGCGCCCGCGTACCGCGTCGGCCGTGTCTTCCTCGCCGGCGACGCCGCGCATGTGCACACCCCGGCGGGCGGCCAGGGGATGAACACCGGCCTGCAGGACGCCGCGAACCTCTCCTGGAAGCTCGCCGTGGTCCTGCGCGGCCACGCCGGCCCGGCCCTCCTCGACACCTACGAGTCGGAGCGCCACCCCGTCGGCAGGGCCGTGCTGCGCAGCAGCGGCGGGATCGTCCGGCTCGCCATGGCAAAGCGTCCCTGGACCCTGGCACTGCGCGCCGCGCTGGCCGCCGTCGTCAACCGTGTCGGCCCGGTCCGGCGGCGCGTGGTGGGCCAGATCACCGGCATCGGGTTCGCGTACGCCGCCCCGCGCGGGGCCCACCCGCTGGCCGGCAGGCGCATGCCCGACGTCACCCTCACCTCCGGCCGGCTCTACGAGGCCCTGCGCGGCGGCCGGTTCGTCCTCGTCACCCCGCGGGAGTACGAGGCGGGCGCCCGCGCGGACCGGCTGGCGGTGGCGCACCGGGCGGGCGGGCGCCGCACGACGGTCCTCGTGCGTCCGGACGGATACGTCGCCTGGGCCGCCGAGGCACCCGACGCCGCGCAACTGGAGGCGGCGCTGCTCAGCTGGACGGGCCGGAGGTGACCGTACCGACGAGCAACTGTCGCAACAGGTCGGCGAGTCGGTTGCTGACGAGGCGGCGGGCGTGCTCCGTGGCGGGCCGTGGCCCCGGAAGGAGCCGAGCATGTGAAAGGGCGCCCGGCCGGACACCGGGCGCCCTCGTCGTAGCGGTGACTACTGCGCCGCCGCGTCCGCCGCCTGTGCCTTCAGGGCGCGTTCGATGCCCGCGCGGGACTCCGAGATCAGGCGCCGCAGCGCCGGGCTGGGGTCGGCAGAGGCCAGCCAGGCGTCGGTCTTCTCCAGGGTCTCCCGGGAGACCTGGATCGACGGGTAGAGCCCGACCGCGATCTGCTGGGCCATCTCGTGGGAACGGGAGTCCCAGACGTCCTTGACCGCCTCGAAGTACGCGTCCGCGTACGGGGCGAGCAGTTCGCGCTGGTCGGTCTGGACGAAGCCCGCGATCACGGCCTCCTGCACCGCGTTCGGCAGCTTGTCGGACTCCACCGCCGACGCCCACGCCTCGGCCTTCGCCTCCGGGGCCGGACGGGCGGCCCGGGCGGTCGCCGCGTGCCGCTCACCGGCCGCCGTCTTGTCGCGCTCCAGCTCGCCCGCGATCTCCGCCTCGTCGAAGCGGCCCACCGCCGCGAGCCGCTCCAGGAACGTCCAGCGCAGCTCGGTGTCCACGACCAGCCCCTCGACGGTCCCCGAACCGTCCAGGAGCGCCTCCAGCAGGTCCAGCTGCTCCGGCGTGCGGGCGGTCGCCGCGAAGGCGCGCGCCCACGCCAGCTGGTGATCGCTGCCGGGCTCGGCGGCGCGCAGATGGGCGAGGGTGGCATCCGTCCACCGGGTCAGCAGCGCCTCGCGCGCGGACGGGTCGGCGTACAGGTCGATCGCCAGCTTGACCTGGCGGTGCAGCGACTGCACGACACCGATGTCCGACTCCTTGCCGATGCCGGACAGGACGAGGGACAGGTAGTCGCGGGTGGCGAGTTCCGCGTCGCGGGTCATGTCCCAGGCCGAGGCCCAGCACAGGGCGCGCGGCAGTGACGACTCGAAGTCGCCCAGGTGCTCGGTGACGAAGGCGAGGGACCGCTCGTCCAGGCGGACTTTCGCGTACGACAGGTCGTCGTCGTTGAGCAGGATCACGTCCGGGCGACGGCGGCCGGCCAGCTGCGGTACCGGTGTCAGCTCACCGTCGACGTCCAGCTCGATCCGGCCGGCCTCGTCGCGCAGCAGCTTGCCGCTGTCGTCGTCGAGGTCGTAGAGGCCGATGGCGATGCGGTGCGGGCGGAGGGTCGGCTCACCCTTGGCGCCGGCCGGGAGCGCCGGGGCCTCCTGGCGGATGGTGAAGGAGGTGATGACCCCGTTCGCGTCCGTCTCGATCTCCGGGCGCAGCACGTTGATGCCCGCGGTCTCCAGCCACTTCCGCGACCAGGTCTTCAGATCGCGGCCGGAGGTCTCCTCCAGGGCGCCCAGCAGATCCGACAGGCGCGTGTTGCCGTACGCGTGCCGCTTGAAGTAGGCCTGCACGCCCGCGAAGAACGCGTCCATGCCGACGTACGCGACGAGCTGCTTGAGGACCGAGGCGCCCTTGGCGTAGGTGATGCCGTCGAAGTTGACGAGGACGTCGTCCAGGTCCCGGATCTCGGCCATGATCGGGTGGGTCGACGGCAGCTGGTCCTGCCGGTACGCCCACGTCTTCATGGAGTTGGCGAAGGTCGTCCAGGAGTGCGGCCATCGCGACTCGGGGTGGTACGCCTGGCAGGCGATGGAGGTGTAGGTGGCGAACGACTCGTTCAGCCACAGGTCGTTCCACCACTCCATGGTCACCAGGTCGCCGAACCACATGTGGGCCAGCTCGTGCAGGATCGTCTCCGCGCGCACCTCGTACGCCGCGTCCGTCACCTTGGAGCGGAAGACGTACTGGTCGCGGATGGTCACCGCGCCCGCGTTCTCCATCGCGCCCGCGTTGAACTCCGGCACGAACAGCTGGTCGTACTTCTTGAACGGGTAGGCGTAGTCGAACCTCTCCTGGAACCACTCGAAGCCCTGCCGGGTCACGTCGAAGATCGCGTCCGAGTCCAGGAACTCGGCGAGGGAGGGCCGGCAGTAGATGCCGAGCGGGACACTCCGCCCGTCCTTCTCGTACACGCTGTGCACGGAGTGGTAAGGGCCCACGATCAGCGCCGTGACGTACGTCGAGATCCGCGGCGTCGGCTCGAAGACCCAGACGTCGTCCTTCGGCTCGGGCGTGGGCGAGTTGGAGATGACGGTCCAGCCGGTGGGGGCCTTCACGGTGAACTGGAAGGTCGCCTTGAGGTCCGGCTGCTCGAACGAGGCGAAGACCCGCCGGGCGTCCGGCACCTCGAACTGGGTGTAGAGGTACGCCTGCTGGTCGACCGGGTCGACGAAACGGTGGAGCCCCTCGCCGGTGTTGGTGTAAGCGCAGTCGGCGACCACGCGCAGCACGTTGCGGCCCTCCAGTAGCCCCGGGAGGGCGATCCGCGAGTCCTTGAAGACCTCGGCCGGGTCGAGCGGATCACCGTTGAGGGTGATCTCGTGGACGGAGGGGGCCACCAGATCGATGAACGACTCCGCGCCGGTCTCGGCGGAGTCGAAGCGCACCGTGGTCACGGACCGGTAGGTGCCGCCCTCCTGCGCGCCGGAGAGGTCGAGATCGATCTCGTACGAGTCAACGGTCAGCAGCTTCGCCCGCTGCTGTGCCTCATCGCGAGTCAGGTTTGTGCCAGGCACGCGGTCATCTCCTCGTTATGTGTGGGTTGCGCCATCCTTCCACGGGAGCCCGCCGGGCGACGAGCAGGTCTGCGGGACGCCGTCCGGGCTGTTCGGCGCCCGCTGCCGGTGCGGCAGTCCACCGCCGCCGGGTGCGCCCGGGCCCGAATGCGTTGTCCGGATCCCGCCGGTGGCCGTGGCCGCCGGGCGCGAGTCTGGGCGTATGACGGCAGAGACGACGACAGAGACGACGGCAGAGACGACGGCAGAGACGACGACAGGGACGACCGCAATGACGACCGCAGACATGACCGCAGACATGACCGCGGACGCGGTGACGGGCTCCGGGACGTCCGCCATGGCCCACACGGCACGGCCCATCCCCCCGGCCGTCCTGCGGGTCCTGCGGGAGCGCGACGACGCCGGCCGGGCGATGGCTCCCGTGATCGACGAGGAGGGCGGCGCGCCCCTGCGGTGCTGCCTGCGCCGCAGCGCCCCCGGGGAGCACATCGCCCTCGTCTCCTACGCCCCGCTGCGCCGCTGGGCGGCGCGCACCGGTGTCGAACCGGGCGCCTACGACGAGCAGGGGCCGGTGTTCATCCACCCCGAGGAGTGCGCCGGACCCGACGGGGACGGCCACCCCTTCCCGGGCGGCCGCCGCACCGTCCGCCGCTACTCGGCCGACGGGCACATCCTGGGCGGACGTCTGGTGGCGGGCGTGGAGGAACTCGACGACGCGTTCGCGGAGGCGTTCGCGGATCCGGAGGTCGCGCTCGTCCACGTCCGGGCCGTCGAGTACGGCTGCTTCCTGTTCGAGGTCCGCAGGGACTGAGCGACTGAGCCCCCTGCGTCCGCTGAACCCCCCGCCCGCTGAGGCCCGTCGGCCGTGTGCGCCGGGGTCAGCCCGTGAGCTCCGCGGCCACCAGCTCCGCGATCTGCACGGCGTTGAGGGCCGCGCCCTTGCGGAGGTTGTCGTTGGAGACGAACAGGGCGAGGCCGTGCTCCACCGTCTCGTCCGTGCGGATGCGGCCCACGTACGACGGGTCCTTGCCGGCCGCCTGGAGCGGGGTCGGGATGTCGGAGAGGACCACGCCCGGGGCGGCGGCCAGCAGCTCCGTCGCGCGCTCCACCGTCAGCGGGCGCGCGAAGCGGGCGTTGACCTGGAGGGAGTGGCCGGAGAAGACCGGGACCCGTACACAGGTGCCGGAGACCTTCAGCCCGGGGATCTCCAGGATCTTGCGGGACTCGTTGCGGAGCTTCTGCTCCTCGTCGGTCTCGTTCAGGCCGTCGTCGACGAGGTTGCCGGCGAAGGGCACCACGTTGAAGGCGATCGGGCGCTTGTAGACCTGCGGCTCCGGGAAGTCGACCGCCTCCCCGTCGTGCGTCAGCTTGTCGGCGTCGGCGATCACCTTCTGCGCCTGCCCGTGCAGCTCCGCGACGCCCGCGAGGCCGGAGCCGGACACGGCCTGGTAGGTGGCGACGACGAGCGACTCCAGGCCCGCCTCGGCGTGCAGCGGCTTCAGCACCGGCATCGCGGCCATCGTCGTGCAGTTCGGGTTGGCGATGATGCCCTTGGGCCGGTTCGCGATCGCGTGCGGGTTCACCTCGGACACCACCAGCGGCACGTCCGGGTCACGGCGCCAGGCCGAGGAGTTGTCGATCACGACCGCGCCCTGCGAGGCGACCTTCTCGGCCAGCGCCTTCGAGGTCGCGCCGCCCGCGGAGAACAGCACGATGTCCAGCCCCGTGTAGTCGGCGGCCGCCGCGTCCTCCACGGTCACCCCGTCGAGGACCGTCCCCGCCGAACGGGCCGAGGCGAACAGGCGCAGCTCGTCGACCGGGAAGTTCCGCTCGGCCAGAATCCTGCGCATGACCGTGCCGACCTGACCGGTGGCTCCGACGATTCCGACCCTCACGGCGACTCCTTTACCTGGCTTGCGTGTGCCGGCCCGCATGACCGGGGCCTCTCCATCATGCGTCTCACCCCGGCCCGCGTGTCCAATCCTTTGCCCGAGGGATGGGACGGGACCCGGGCTCGGCCACCGGCTCGACGACCCGGCGGGCCGCTCGTCCCGATCCGGAGATGTCCGACCGGAACGCCCCTCGGACCGGAAGCCGTACGGATCCGCCGCACCGGGGCCGGGCGATCGTCCAGCTCAGGGCACCTGCGGGCGGAGCGCTCCGCGCGGCTCGTACGTGACCCTCGTCTCGGTTTGGGGCCCGGTGTGACGTACGCCTCCACGGACGTGTCGATGACGCAGCCTCCATGCCCCCGTCGGTCCGCCCGCCGGCGCCGGTCCGCCCGCAGGAGAGGACACGCCGGCCGGCGAACGTTCTGCCCGTCCCCGGCGTCGTAGGGGAAACACACAAGGGGAGGGGCGGCCGTGCTGCGCAGAAAGGCCCGCCGCGGGCCGGGGGCGGACCAAGCGGTGGACGACCCCCTGGACGCGGCCCAGGAGCGGCGGGTGCGGGCGGTGCTCGCGCTCGGCGGAGTGCCGCAGGCGGACCTGCCGGACGGGGTGCAGCAGGTCCGCCTGCGGCTGCTGGAGCGGACCGCGAGCGGGCGTGAGGCACCGCGTGACCTGTCGGCCTGGGCGGCGGTCGTCGCCTCCAACCTGGCGATGGACTGGCACCGGGCAAGGCGCCGCCAGGAGAGGATCGGTGAGCGGCTGGCCGCGCTGCGGCCGACGGAGCAGCCCTGCGGTGAGGACTCCCGTCTGCTCTCGCTCGCGGTCGCCCAGGGCCTGGACGAGCTGCCCGGCCCCCAGCGCCAGGTCCTCGTGCTGCGTTTCTACGCCGATCTGCCGGTCCGGGGGATCGCGGAGGAACTCGGCATCCCCGAGGGCACGGTCAAGAGCAGGCTCCACTCGGCGGTCCGCGCGCTGCGCGACCGTCTGCACGAGGACGAGGTGGTGTGACGTGGCCGCCGAGTACGACGGCGCCGATGCGCTGTTGGCCGCGATCACCGGCGAGCCGCTGCCGGACGAGGCGCGCGACGATGCCGCCTTCACGGCCGAGTACCGGGCGGCACGGGCGGATGTGGCGCTGCTGCGGGAGCAGTTGGGGATCATCGGGGACACGCTCGCACGGCCCGCGGCACGGTCGGCGGCGCGGCCGGCGCCGGTCGGGACGCCCCGGTCGGCGCCGGGGCGGTCGCGGAGGCGGTGGCGTCCGCCCGGCGTCCGCGCACTCGGTTTCGGCCTCCTCGTCACGGCTGTCGTCACCGCCGTGGGGCTCGGGACGGGGTGGCTCGTCGTGCAGGGCGGGGCCGGGGCCGACAGCAGCACGGGTGCGAAGGCGTCCGACAGCCGCGCGGGGGGGTCCCGCGACGAGGCCGGGTACCTCGCCTGCGCCCGGTTGGTCGTGGAGGGCAGGGTGACCGGCCTCCGGAGCCTGCCCGACGGCAGCCGGTACCGGGTCACGGTGAGCGTCGATCGCTTCTACAAACCCGCGAGCGGCAAGGACGAGGTCAGCTTCTTCATGGACCCGGACGACGGTCCTCGGCCGCGCGAGGGCGAGCACGTCCTGGTCGGCGTCCGGCCCGGTGCGGCGGTAGCGGACCGCTGGGTCACCGGGGAGGCGGAGATCGCCCGCGAGCGCGCCCTCATCCTCGGTGCGCTCCCGGCATCCCGCACGATCACCTGTACGCCATGACGCGGGGCGGGCGCCCGCTGCACCAGCGGACGCCCGCCCCGGGCCGCACCGGCCGGACACCGGCCGGTGCTCCTGCCACGGCTACCGCTACGGCGTGACCTTCTCGATCTTCACGCTGCCCACGCCCGCGACCGTGCCGCGTGCGTTCACCAGCTGGACCTGGCCGAAGAACTCCCGGCCCTCGGGCGCCGCCGCGGCCGCGGTGACCGTGCCGGACACCGTCGCGGAGTCACCCGTGCCGAGCTTCACCGGCGCCGACTCGTCGACGGTGACCTGGCCGAGCGCCGGGGAGAAGAACACGTCCCGGTAGTCGTACGCCGTCGAGCCGGACGGGACCGAGTAGCCCGCGATCTCGATGGTGTACGTCCCGGCGGCGGGCGAGGCGATGTGCACCGACTCCTCGGAGTCGCCGTCCGCGGACTGCGCGACCTGCTTGCCGTTCGCGTCGTAGACCGTCAGGTCGAGGTCGGCGGCGGTGTCGGACACGTTGCCGATGGCGACGTCCAGCGACGCGGCGCCCGCGGGCACCTCGACCGTGGTCGTCTGCGTCTCGGCGTCCTTGATGGTCGGCCGGGCCGTCTTCGAGGAGCCGAGCGGGCCGCCCTTGAGTGCCCCGTCGAGGGCCGCGTAGGCGTTGGTCACCTTCCAGGAGACGGCGGCCGGGGTGTCGACCTTGGCCTCGGGCACGGTCACGGTCTCCGGGTCGAAGGCCGCGCCGAGGACGGCGACGTCCAGCCGGTAGGGGTTGTCGAGCAGCGGCGACGTGCGGCGCGCCTCGACCTCGATCTCCCAGACGCCGGCCTGCGGGTCCGCGTACGACCGCACGTCGGGCCTGCAGCCTTTGCCGTCGAAGTAGTTGTTGTAGCAGTAGGGCGTCGAGGTGGTGTCGACCGGAACGCCGTACGGGTGGATCGCGATGAACCGCGTCTGGCTCTTGTCCCGCAGCCCGCTCATCGCGACCTCCAGCGACTTCGCGCCCTCGGGGACGGTCACGAAGTACGACCGGGTGCTGTTGCGCTGCACCGAACCCGACGCCGAGTAGGTGTACTCGACGGGCGTCGAGACCACGACGGTGGTCAGGATCTGCTTGTCGACGCCCTCCGTCCAGGGGTCGTCGACCTCCAGGATCGCGCTCTTGACGCCCGCGGACGAGGGCGCCGCCTGGACCTTGACGGTGACCGGCTGGCCCAGCGGCAGCCTCACCAGGCCGGAGCCGACGATGCGGAAGGTGCCACCGGCGTTGTTCTCGAAGCGCAGCGTGTGCCACACCGCCCGGTCGGAGCCGGAGGTGCGGGTGATGGTGACGTCGTACGTCTTCCGCTCACCGGCCTTGAGGCCGCCCTCGCGGTCGTACAGGCCCGTGCCGAAGCCCGGGGTCTTCAGCGCGTAGTCGATCGCGGTGTCCACCGGGGCCTTGACCACGTAGTCGGATGTCGCAGCGTTGTGGGCGGTGGCGCCGTCCTTGACCGCGTCCCAGGCGTCCACGATGTCGATGAGTCCCGCGCCCTCCTCGTACGCCTGAACACCCTTGATGTGGTGGGCCGTCGAGGTCAGGGCCGTGCGCAGCGTCGCGGGCGTCAGGCCGATGCCCTTCTGCTTGGCGGCCGACAGGAGCAGGGCCGAGGCGCCGGCGGCCTGCGGGGAGGCCATCGAGGTGCCCTGGAGCATGGAGTAGCCGGCCGGCAGCGAGTAGCCCGCCTCGGCGACCGGGGAGCCCGGCAGCCAGGTCTGGGTGGAGTTGATCGCGGCGCCCGGCGCGACGAGTGTCGGCGTGAAGCCGCCGTCCTCGCGCGGGCCGCGCGAGGAGAAGGGCATCATCGCGTACTTCTTCGTGACCTGGGAGCCGTAGTTGGCTGCCCAGGTGGCCCGGGAGATGCCCGCGCCGACGGAGATCACCTTGTCGGCGAGGCCGGGGTCGCCGATGGTGTTGGCACCGGGGCCGGAGTTGCCCGCGGAGATCACCAGCTGGACGCCGTAGGTGTCGATGAGGCGCGTGTACAGCTCGGCGCGCGCGTTGTTGCCGTCGTTGAGCGCCGGCAGGCCGCCGATGGACATGTTGACGATGTCGACGCCGCGGTTGACGACGAGGTCGATCATGCCCTCGGTGAGCGCGACGTTGGTGCAGCCGCCGCTCCAGGTGCAGGCGCGGGAGGAGACGATCTTCGCGCCCGGCGCGGCGCCGTTCATCTTCCCGCCGAACAGGCCGTTCGCTGAGGTGATGCCCGCCACGTGGGTGCCGTGCTCGGACTCGATGACGCCGATGTTGACGAAGTCGGCCTTCTTGCCGACCCAGGACCCGCCGTAGGGGTCCATCGGCACGTCCTTGCGTATCTCCACGACGAAGGGCTGCCGCTCGACGACGTCGGTCGCCGGGTCGTCGGTCCCGAAGTAGCCGATCTGGAAGCCGTCCTTGTACGGCTTCATCGGCTCGTCGTCGGTGAAGTCGTTGTTGTTGTTCAGATCGACGCGGACGGTTCCGGCCGCCGCGTCGTAGAGGATGCCCCAGGAGTCGGTCGTGTCGCCGTCGCGGTTCGCGTCGCCCTTGGCGTCACCGCCCGCGGTCACGGACTCCTTGAAGGTGCTGACCGCGTACGAGCCCGACGGCGCCGTCCAGGTCTTGCCGCCGTAGGTGAAGGTCGGCCCGGACACCGCGCTGACCATCGGGCGCCAGGTGGCGTCGCCGTCCACGATCGGGTCGGTGGCGGTCACCCAGTCGACGATCTTCCGCTCGCCGGTGGTGGTCTTCTGCAGCGCCGGGTGGCCGAGGTCCACGCCGGAGTCGAGGATGCCGATGGTGACGCCCCGGCCGTCCGCCTGCGGGTGCCGCCGGACGAACTCCACGGCGCCCGTCTCGAAGGACGGGTTGTACGGGTTGACGGCGGGGGTGTTCTTGCCGGGGCCGGAGTAGCCGGCCGTGCTCTGGGAGGAGGCGCCCTTCGCGGCGTCGGCGCTCGGCGCCGGGTCGTCGAGCGGGATCTCCTGCCGCAGGTCGATGGCGTGCACGGAGGAGAGCTTCGCGGCGGCGGCGATGGCCGCGTCCGCCTTCCCCGTCGGCACGGTGGCGCGGACGTAGCCGAGCCGGTCGTAGGTGCGGCCCACGGAGCCGCCCTTGACCGCGTCCAGCTGCTGGGCGACCTGCTCGGTCCGCCCGGGCGCGGTCGCGATCATCATGGTGACGTTCTTGGCGCCGTCGGCCTTGGCCTCGGCGAGCAGGTCGGCGTCCTCCGAACCGAGCTTGGCGGCCGCGGACTTGACGGCCGGGTCGGCGGTGGGACGGTGTTCGGCGGAGTGAGCCAGGGGTATCGGTCCGGCCGCGGAGAGGGCGGCCACGAGACCCGCGGCCGCGGCTGTCCGGGCCATGCGTCTCGCGCCCGTTGCCGGGGTGCGGTGAGGGTCGGTGGTCATCGGCATCCCTTGTAGGTAAAGGAACGAAAGCGGTGCGGCCCGGACCGGAAGATCGATCGGTCCTGGCCACGGTCGTCCGGATGTCGGGTCCGGGTGATCGCTCAGCTTTACCCAAGGGACATATGTTTGGGGAGAGTTGACCGGGACGGGATGGAGTCATGGCGTAATCCCGCCATGCGCCATCGGGGACGTAGCGGCATGGGAAGGGGCAATCCGGCGTTCCGGCCGCCCCCTACGCGCGTAGTCCGGGGGCCTCAGCTCTCACGTGTGCGCGCATAGTGGCGGGAAGCCTTCGCGCGGTTGCCGCAGGTGGCCATGGAGCACCAGCGGCGGGTGCCGTTCCGTGACGTGTCGAAGAAGTGCAGGATGCAGGAGCCGTGGGAGCAGCTGCGGATACGGTCGGGCGCGGTGGCCAGGAGCTCCAGGTAGTTGCGGGCGGCCAGCCAGGCCGGGCCCCAGGCGGGATCCTCGAACTCGACGCGCTCGCCGGGGCCCTGGAGGCCGAGGGTGGGTCGGATGCGCCCGTGCTCCAGTACCGCGTCGACGGCGGCGGCCCCCTCGCCGGGCGGACCGTCCACCGCGGCCTTGAGGGCGTCGCGCGCCCGGAGCGTGTGCCGCAGGGTGGCCTCGTCGGCGGTGAACTCGCCGAGCCCGTTCGCCGCCAGCCACACCGCGAGCCCTTCGGTGTCCGTGAGCAGGTCCTCGACGGTGCCCTCGTGATGCCACCGGGTGTTGAGGAGGTCCAGTGCCGGCGGTTCCCCGGTGAGCGGGCGTGGGTCACGGGCGGTGGGCATCGGGGCTCCTCGGCGGCGGACCGGGCTGCACTAACCGCTCAAGGGTACGTGAGCGGTTGACGCTCCTCGGTTCTAACCCCTAATCTAACTTTGAGAGGTTAGCCCTGCTCGAGGCTGCCGTGTACCGAGGGGACCGCCATGTCACCGCGCACCGGCCATATCGGCCTGAACGTCACCGACCTCGACCGTTCACTCGCCTTCTACCGCGACGTCCTCGGCTTCCCCGTGCTCGCCGAGGGCAAGGACGACGAGCGGAGGTACGCGTTCCTCGGTGACGGTCCGCGCCCGCTGATCACGCTCTGGCAGCAGGCGGGCGAGGCGTACGACACCGGGCGCGCCGGCCTGCACCATCTGGCACTGGAGGTGGACACGGTCGAGCAGATCAGGCGGTACGAGACGGCCCTGCGCGCGTACGGCGTCACATTCGCCTACGAGGGGGTGGTCGCCCACCGGGAGGGCTCGGCATCCGGCGGCATCTTCTTCCACGACCCGGACGGGACACGGCTGGAGATCAGCGCACCGAGCGGCGCGGAGGACGCACCCGTGCCGGACACCACCGCCCCGACCTGCGGTTTCTTCTAGTCATGGGCGTGTACCACGCGGGCTCGCGCGCCGTTCAGGACCGCGTCGGCGTCCGTGCGCGGGCCGACCAGGTCGGCCGCGCCGTCGGCGCCGTCCTGAAGCCGGTTGCCGCGGCCTTCCTGGAGCTCCAGCCGATGCTCGTACTCGGCGCCGCCGATCCGGTGAGCGGCGCCGTGTGGGCGTCAGCGCTGACCGGTGAGCCCGGCTTCGTACGGGCCGCCGGTCCCCGCCGGATCACGGTCGCGGCCGGACCGGTGCCGGCCGACCCCCTCGCGCGGGCGCTGGCCGGCGAGGGCGTCCGGGTCGGCACCATCGCACTCGACCCGCGCACCCGCCGCCGTATGCGTCTCAACGGCCGGTCCCGCCCGGCGGCGCCCGGTCTGGCCATCGAGGCGGACCAGGTGTTCTCCAACTGCCCGAAATACCTGCAGCAGCGGGAGCGGTACGAGACGGTGGCGGACCGGGCGCCGGGGGAGACCCGGTGGGGCGGCGAACTGACCGCCGAGCAGGGCGCGTTCATCGGCGCCGCCGACACCTTCTTCCTCACCACCGTCCACGACCACGGCGCCGACGCCGGGCACCGCGGCGGCAACCCCGGATTCGTGCGGGTCGCCTCACCACGTGAACTGAGCTGGCGCGACTACCCCGGCAACTCCATGTTCCTCTCCCTCGGCAACCTCGCGACCGACCCCCGCGCGGGCCTGCTGTTCCTGGACTGGACGACGGGCCGGACGCTGCACCTGTCGGGCGAAGCTCGGACGGAGTTCGGCGCGGACGGCGACCGCACGGTCCGCTTCACGGTGCGGCAGACCGCGGACATCCCCTCGGCGCTGCCGCTGCGCTGGTCCGCGCCCGCATACTCGCCTGCCAATCCGGACCCGGCGTACTAACGTCTCCCTGTGCGCCAGAAGCTGAGGGTGGCGGCCTACGCCGTCTGCGTTCGCGACGGACGACTCCTGCTCGCCCGCGGCCGTGACGACCGCGGCACGCCCGAGTGGACCCTGCCCGGCGGTGGTATGGAACACGGCGAGGACCCCTACGACACCGTCCTGCGGGAGGTGGCGGAAGAGACCGGCTTCCGCGTCGAGATCACCGGCCTGCTCGGCGTGGACTCGGTCCGCCGCCGCCTCCCGCGCCGCCTGGGGCGCACCGTCGACCACCACGGGGTACGGCTCGTCTACGAGGTCCGGATCACCGGTGGCGAACTGCGCCACGAGACCGGCGGCTCCACCGACATGGCGGCCTGGCACCCGCTGGTCGAGGTGCCGTCACTGCCGCGGGTCCGGCTGATGGACACGGCCCTCGCCCTGTGGCGCGAACGACCACCCACCGGGCGCCCGACGAGCCCGTCGCCCTGACCCGAGGCCCGACGCCGGACGGGGCGCGCGGGTGCGCTCAGGGCGCCGGTGCCAGGAGCAGTTCCGCCTTCTCCACCGCGGCCTCCCCCGGGCCCGTCGACCGGTTCGCGGTGGCCGGGCCCCGCGCCACGGGGCCCGTGAGGTGGAAGGACAGCGACGACAGGAAGCGGCGGCCCCGCTCCCAGCCCACCGGGACCGTCGCCGTCACCCTGCCGATGCCGGACGCGGCCGCCCGCTCCAGCAGCGCGGCGGCCACCGCCGGGCCCGTGCGGGTCCCCCACAGCGACGGGTGCAGCAGGAACAGGCCCACCGCGCACGCGTCCGGCGCCGGGAAGCGCAGCACCGCGTCGACGACGCCGACCAGCGGGCCGCCGGTGCCCTCGGTCAATACGAGGATCCGCTTGTCCTGCCAGTCGGCCCCCGGCGGCAGGCTGTAGTACAGGCTCTGCAGGTCGGCGGGCCCGGAGGGCAGGCCGGTGGCCGCCTCGACGTACGCGGAGCCCGCCTCGAACAGCGCCAGGACCTCCGGCTCGTCCCGCGGCTCGGCCTCCCGGACGTGATACCGCCGTCCGTCGGCGGTGGTGATCGTGGCGTCGATCGGGTCGGTCATCCGGTCATCGTCGCACCGGGACCGCAGCGGTGCCACCGATATGCGGGGGCCGGATACGGGGCGGGCCGGGCGAACCGACCCGCGTCCCGTGCCCCTGCCCGTGCCCCTGCCCGTGCCCCTGCCCGTCCCCGGCCGCCCACTACCGTGGCAAGACCACGACATACGCGGCCGGCTCCCGGTCCGCCGCCGCCATCAGGGCGGTGCGCACCACCGTCGCCTGCTGCTTTGCGGCGTCCCGCAGCTTCTTCGGCGTGAGGTGGACGACCGTGATGCCGAGCCGCTCCAGCAGTTCCCGCTTGCGGGCGTACTCCGACCACGGCTCGTCGTCCCGCGGGGCGCCCTGCCGCGGCGCGCGGGTGTCCAGTTCCAGCGCGACCGCCTGCTCGGGCCAGTACGCGTCCAGGCCGCCGAGGCAGGGGCCGCCGGGCAGCCGCAGGTCCACGTTCCAGACCGGGTCCGGCAGGCCGTGCTCCCGCACCATCCGGTACAGACGGTCCTCCGCGATCGCCCGGCCCTCGGCCAGGAGCGAATCGACGGCGTCCACCAGGTGCGGCCGCCCCAGCAGCTTCGTCTGGTTCAGCTCCTGCACCACTGCCGCCGGTTCGCAGTGGCCGCCGCGTACCGCCTCGGTCAGCAGGCGGCGCACCGCGCCCGCGTCCGGCAACCGGGCCACCGCGTCGGCCAGGGCGCGCGGCACGGGTGCGAGGGGCACGCCGGTCACCAGGCGCGGCGCGGGCAGCGACGGGGTGCGGATCACCCGCGCGCAGCCGGTGCTGCGCAGCCGACGCAGCCGCGGGACCAGGACGTCGATCGTCTCCAGTGCCGGCAGCGAGGGCGCGCAGGCGAAACCGTACAGCGTCAGCGCGGCCAGGCCCGTGATCATCGCGTCCGTGTAGGGCAGCGGGCCGCGCCGGTCCCCGGCGCCCGGCTGGGACGGCACCGCGGGCGCCGGGCCGGCGAGCGAGGAGCGCGCCGCATAGAGCAGCACCGCGTGCAGGCGCTCCTCGGCGGTCGGGGGCCCCGGGTGCAGCAGGTACACGCCCGGCAGCAGTTGCCGCCATGGGCCGCCGGGCCGGCAGTGGTCGTTCGTCTCGGCGGCCGTCACACCGTGGGCGCGCAGCTGGGCGGTGGTCAGCACCCGGCGCTGCACGTCGGTGAGATGGCGCAGAGGCCGTGGGGAGAGCGGCGGGTTGTGGGTCATGCCCCCGGAGTTCCCGCACGGGATCCGTCCGCTAACCGCTGTTACACGTCTGTCGACGAATGCGGACAACAGGGCGCTGAAGTAAGCGTGTTCGACCACCGAAAGAGGCTGGTCCGGGCGGCGGCGCGGACGGGTTACGGGTGGGACACCCGTATTTCGTAACTTTCGCTCCCCGGCACACGTCAACCGCCCGCCTCCGTCGGCACCCGCACCCCGCCGCACACGGGTGGGCGCCCCCGGCG